>WFSA01000289.1 GCA_015486215.1 Anaerolineae bacterium
GCAATTCTTGAAAAATACCTTTATCTAAGTATGGTTTTACATCAAATATTTTTACTTCTTCATTGACAAACGTTAATTTGAGCGTGTAATTTGGGTTAGGCTTTACAGTTTTAACACGAGGATTCATGATCACTCCTTTACCGCAACGGGTCAATCTTAAAGATATTATTACCTTGACTGGCAAGCTCCCATTAACAACTTTCTACAAATTATACTACAACAAGAGGCAGGAAATCACCATGAAACCACAAAATCTAAATATACGACAAACAATCGAGGGGAGCCCCCTTACTTTTGATGGGGAGGCGGTTGGGGGATTAACGGCCGTGATAAGGAATTAGGATTAAAAGTGTACTGGATTGGCAAGATACTCGTCATTTACCAATTTCTTTGCCGCATCAAGGTCTCTTGCTGCAAATTCTAACCATGCGTTTGTAAGTTTTTTCATAACAATTGGATAGCATTTTCCTCAATTTGTTTAATGAATGAACTGTTAGAATCCGCTAATATTGTCCATTCATCTTTGGTATAAACGAGTAAATCTATGGGAATTCTTTTTCTTAACTGGAGTCTGGCGAATTCTAAAACGCCAATACCAGCTATTTATTCGCTATTGCGTGTTGATTATTAACCACTTAACTCTGAAAAAATCGCTCTCAGAGCCACGCTAAGAATTTATTTTATTAAAAACACGGATTATTTGTGAAAAGAATAGATATAGCGCGTCTCCTGAATAGGATCAATCTAGCCAACCTATTGAATTTTGGCAAAAATGAAGAAAAATGGATAACAAGAGGCTGACCAGATAAGATTACGGTTAACAGACCAACATCTATATCATGGAGCAACCTCTTGATTAAACAAATTGTACAACATTCCACCAAACTCGTTCACTTCATTGTTCTTTTACAACTGTATCTTACAAAACCCCAAATTCGTCACATCACTGCTATTGCCGATTCTGCAATTGTCTGCGACTCAAACCACAAAACATTAACCACGCTTTACGATCTAATAGTTGATGCTACCCATCTATCCAATGCTGCTGATTGTTTACGCATCAGCCCTTGGAAAGCGGAAGATTTGCGTGAGCGATTACGCGAATTTGTAGTTAATGACTTAATGCTGTCAACTGAAGCAACAACTGGGGAAACTCTATGGATTAGCATCGATGATTCCGTGTCAGGAAAAGATAAAGGGACAACCAAACTTGAAGCGGTTGATTGGCATTACGACCACACACAAAGCACAGGTAAAAAACCAGCGTTTACCAATGGAACGCAACATGTAGAAGTACGCATTCAGTTAGGAGAGCAAGCATATGTTTTTGATTGGGCATTATATATGCGGGAGAAAAAGGTACGTCGTCTCAATCGAAAACGGAAAAAGAAGAATCGTCTCTCTTTCCGCAGCAAATATCGCATTGTTCGTGCTATTTTGGCCGACTTGAAGGGACGGCTACCAGCAGGGTTTCCTGTTTATGTCCTTTTCGACAGTTGGTATGCCTCCAATAAATTATTAAAATTCTGCCGTCGTCAGGGTTGGCATATTATTTGTGCCATCAAATCGAACCGGACGCTAGACGGTATAAAGCTATCTAAATGGAACCAACGTCTCAAGCACAAGCCGTATATACGGGTCAATCCGACGGTTGCAGATCGACGAAAACGGCCTTATCTCGTTCGCGCCCGAAAGGGCAATCTTAAGAACGTGCCGTTTGAGGTCTGCGTATTAATAAGTAAGAGGCACCGTGGGGATAAACACCCCAAGTATTTCTTGTGTACAGATTTATCTCTGACACCTCAGCAAATACTGACTTCCTATAAAAAACGTTGGCCGATTGAGGTAGATAATTACTATGTCAAGCAACTGTTAGGTTTGAGTCACTTTCGCGTACAATCATACGAAGCGGCGGAGAAGTGGTTTGCGATTATTTTTCTAGCATACACTTTTTTGCAATGGCGTTTGAATCACTCTTCAAAAGATGAGCGGTTCAAAGTTGTTGCCGATGTCATTCGTGACCATCGCCTGCAACATGCACGTCAAGTATTAGAAAAAGCCTGCGAACTTGCTATCAAATGTGGAAATATGTCACAAGTCTTAAATCGTTTTATAAGCAATTGGCATCCTGTTCCCACATAAAAAACAGGCATTCTCCGCCGAATTGAATTATTGTACGCTCGAATCAGTGATAAACTGATTCGCTATGTTACCTTGCCAAGTGTAATGGCAGCAGGCAAGATGATATGGAGTTTTTAAGGTTCAGTTTTAGGATTCTGGCTCAAAATCGCCAGAGTCCAGTTCTTAACATCCTTAATTTCTTAGAAATGCTCCTCTTGTTTTGAAGTATTTCCATATAATTATCGCTTACCCCTTTTTGATCAAGGATAACTAGCAAATCTACATCGCTTTCTTCATGAGCGTTGCCATTTGCATACGATCCAAACAAAAACACTTTATCAAACTGACTGTTTTTTAGGAGAGTAATAATCTCTTGTTTGATTTTATTGAAATCGATCATCTGTTTTATACTCGGTAAAAGCATGTTTCCTTTGTCGGGAGCGATGTTTGAATAGTCTGTATAAGTTCCATTATACCTTATTTATATTTCTCTGCTTACAACAATTAAAGCAGAAAATTGGGAGATTAAAATGACGCCACAGAATCTAAATATACGACAAACAATCGAGGGGATGCCCCTTACTTTTGATGGGGAGTCGGTTGGGGGATTAACGGCCGTTATCCAATTCCAAATAACCCATCCCACCGCCGCTTACCACCTGACCATCGCCAACGGCCGTTGTCAATTCCACACTGGCAACGCCGCCGATCCAACCCTCACCATCACCACCCCCACCGACGTGTGGCTGCAAATCAGCAGCGGCGAGCTATCGGGGCAAGACGGGCTGATGAACGGTCAATACCAAGCCAACGGCGACATAAGCTTACTGCTCAAAATGAACACCCTCTTCAAATCGGCCGATGACGTTTCCTACGAAGTGACCGATCAACGTCCCGCCGGCCCCATCCCCCTGCCCGGCATGGCATGGATGGGAGTTGCGTTTGCCCCGTGGATATTTTATTGGGTCACGTCTGGCATTCCCGTTGTGAGTACGGCCGTCACCGTGGGCCTACCGTTATTACTCTCCATTCTCATCGTTGGCTACCGCAAAATTTACGCCAAACCGACGGTGATGGAGTGGGGCGGGCTTGCGTTTTTTACACTGGCCTCTGGCCTGTCGTTGATGGGTGAGACGGGGTTCACCGTTTGGGGATCGGTCATCAGCAGTTTGGTGATGGCCTTGCTCTGGCTGGGTACGGTGCTGTTTAGCAAAATGCCGCTGTCAGGTGAGTATTCCAAATGGGGCTTTGTGAAGGGGTTATGGAACAACAGCATGTTTCTCTATCCCAACACGATTATCAGCCTGATGTGGGGATGGCAGTTCATCGCCGCCGCTGTTTTGGGCATTATCGCCATCCTTTTGCCTGAACAAGAGCTGATTTTCACCGTTTTCCGCTATTTACTGCTTGTTCCTGCCTTTATTTACACGGCCGTTACCCAAAAACGGGCGATGGACTTGCGTGTTGATGATTATGATGCGGCGATGGGGCAGCGGCGATTGTGGGCAGGGATGGGAATCTCAACAATATCCGGGCTGATTTTTACCGCCACCATGCCCGGTTTTGACACCCCGCTACTCGGCTGGGTTGCTCTCGTTCCCTTATTGATACTGTTGACCATCGCCCCCGTCAAACAGCGATTTATGCTTGCTATGCCCTTTGGCTTGGCGTGGTCAATTGGTGTGCATAATTGGTATCCACATATTTTTCCGCCCGCACTGGGCTACTTTCTCATCTTTGCGGTGGCTTCATTTTATGCGGGCGTATTGTTGTGGGGATTATGGCTGCAAGATCGGCTGTCTGGCTGGATGAAATTATTGGCATTGCCTGTTATGTGGGCGGCGGTCGAATACGTCAAATTCATCGCCCCTGTGGTGGAAGATTGGTGGTTTGTACTGTTGGCAAAAAGCCAATGGCGTTTCCCGCCCGCGCTGCAAATTCTGGGTGTCGGCGGTTTTCCCGCGCTCAGTTTTATGGTGATGTTGGTGAATGTGGCAATTGCGTTTTTATTGTTGGCGTGGTGGAGCAAAAGAAGTCAGGCTTCTTCGAAGAAGCCTGACTTCTTGGCACCGACCATCGCCCTTGCCATCGTTGCCCTCATCCTCATCTGGGGCGCGATCAGCATTCCCGCCGCGCCAGACGACACGTTCACCATCGCCGCCCTCACCGATATGGTCAATCAGGACGCAGATATTCAAGCCGCAAGCGAATTTTCTGGTGATATTGGCTACGTCGCTGATTCAGCGGCGATGTCGCAAGCGATTTTTGATGTGGATGCCGCCCTCACCCGCGCCACCAATGCCGATTTTTACGTCTGGCCTGAAAATGAATTTGCCAACGCGGATGATGCGGCCTTTACAAGCCAATTGCAAGCATTAGCGGCCGAGATGGGCGGCGCGATTGTGACTGATATGGTTTGGAATGCGGAGACGGGGATGCACGACACGGCCGTTTTAACAGATCAATCTGGAGAAAACGGCCGTCGTGCCAAAATCAACATCACCGATGGCGAAGCAGAACATGGTTTTGCAGCCGGCCCGGAGGAGTTTCCCGTCTTCGACACACCGCAAGGCAAAGTGGGCATCGGCGTGTGCTGGGACGTGCATCGGTTGTGGATTGTGCGCGAATTGGCACGGTCTGGCGCGGAAATCGTGCTGTTGCCAATGGATAACGATTTTGGCGGCACACCAACCTTCCCGCCATTTCACGGTTCCGACGGTGTGTTCCGCGCCGCTGAAAATCGGGTGGCGATGGGGCTGGGGACGATCAACGGCTTGTCGCTGGTGATTGATCCATACGGCCGTATCGTTGCCGAAACGGCCGTTAATGAGCGCGGCATCATCAC
>WFSA01000290.1 GCA_015486215.1 Anaerolineae bacterium
GAGGAGATGGTGTTGTAGACATAACATTACCTGATTATTGGATACTACTATTTTTAAATGGGATAAACTTGACAGGTCTTTTCCACGATTTATTGAGAAGGTACACTTATAATGGGTAAAAGCCAACAGTTGCGCTAAGAGACAGTTGTGGAGTTGTTACTGGTACGCATTTTTACGATTGTAACAATGTGGTTGTTATGCGTCGAATTTGTATAACATTAATAAATACGATGAGTGGAAGAGGCGGAACTTTTAAGCGATCCAGCGAATCACCCCTACAAGAGATTGCAGGGGTGATTCGCGGAATCGCCGATAGGTGACAGGCACTCGGCAAATACCAGTCACCTTGATCATTACGAAAGAGCCGCTTGGATTTCTACCTCTTTTGCTTTTGCCATTGCCTTTCCTCGTTCCACATCGACTTGACGCAGTAAGAATATCCCTACGCCAAAGAAAACGATGAGGCTGAGGATCGCAGGACGGCTGCTATCGAACATCGCCACCGAAACGACGAAAACAATCGGGCTGAGGAAGGAGGCGAATTTGGACATGATGCTGAAAAAGCCAAAGAATTCGCCGCTCATAGATTTGGGTGTCATTGAGGCGTATAAACTGCGGCTCAACGCTTGACTGCCCCCTTGCACAACGGCGATCATCCATGCCATAAACCAAAACTCGATAACAGAGTTCAAACTGAATCCCCAAACAGCGACAATGGCGTATGCGCTTAATGCCAAGATGATGCTGTTTTTGGTGTCCAATTTATCGGCGAAATTGACGAAGAGTGATTTTGCTAACCATGCGAACAGCAAACCGACGGCGGCTAAGGCAAATAACAAGCCAACGATGATGCCTAAATTGCTCTGACGCAACGGCGGTTTTACCTCTATTTGGCTGATGGCGATGTTGCTGCCCTCACTATTCACCAATTGCAATATATGCTCTCCTTCCGTTTCTGCTTGAAAGGATTCTCTCATATCGTAGCGCGTGTTCGGGTGCTGGCTGTCAATTTGCACTGGCTCGCCGTCATCGTCAAGCAGGGCGGTATCATCCATCATCACTGACCAGATGCCGCCGTCTGGGGAGGCACTGTAGGTCACTTCGATGGATTGGCCGTTGAAGGGAAGGGTTAATGCGGCGTTGGGATCGGATGTGTTGCTGTAGGTGCGCTCGAATTGGGATTCGTCACATCCAGGGGCGTACCATGCACACCCTTCACCGCGTAAATCACCAGAAACGGCCGTTTGCTCCCATTCCCCATCCAGCGTAAACGCCTCATCAGCGATAAGATGCTTCCCTTGCCCAATATATTGCCCGCTTGTCACGAAATCATCTGGCGGCGTTCCCGTAATTTCTGGCGGCAAAAGTAACATGCCCAACACACCTATCACAGGCAGAGCGAGAATACTGAATACGACAAACGCCAAATACATCGGCTGCCGTTCGTCCCCTTTACTGGGCAGACTGCCAAAAACAAGACTGTACGGAATCCCCATAAATTGCACTAGCAAAATTGCCAATACCAGTTCAATCGTGCCAAAGCCTAACTCTGCCCCATAAATAACGGCTACCGTGATGATGATGCCGATACCATCATTGTAAATCAAAAATGAGACAAGGAATTTGAATAAATCCTTGAATTTTTGAATCTCTTTGACCGTCTCGGTGATTTTTTGGAAGCTGACCTTAATCAACTTCTCTCCCTTTTTTAACTTTTGGCTCACGCTCACTGGTTCAGGAACATTGCGGAAGATGGGTATGGAGAAGATTGCCCACCAAATGGCTACGCTTAAGAATGAGTAGCGCACGCCCCAATTGCCATCCAGCGTAAAGATCATAGCGATGTTGACAGCCAGCAACAATCCGCCGCCAAGATAGCCGAACGCATACCCGCGTGTAGAAATTTTGTCTTGATCTTCTTCTTTCGCCACATGGGGCAGAAGCGCATCGTAGAAAACATTCGCCCCTGCAAAGCCGACCCGTCCAACCACAAATAAAATGGAGGCAAGCATCCAGTCACCCGTATCTATTAACACCATCAACCCCGTGCCGACGATGCCCATCCCGACAAAAATAGACAAGAACTTTTTCTTGCCGCGCATGATGTCGGAGATTGTGCCTAAGATGGGGGAGAGCATGGCGACGATGAGCATGGAGATGAGATTAGTCACGCTCCAATATTGGGTTGCGGTGGCTGCACTGGATAAAGTTGACCCCGCTACGGAGCTGTAATACGCGGGCAAAACGGCCGCCATAATCGTGGTCGCAAATGCTGAATTTGCCCAATCATACATCATCCATGAACGTGTACGTTTGGTATACTCTGCTTCGCTAAGTGTTGAAAGTGCCATTCGGCCTCCTTATCAGGGAGTCGGGATCAGGGATCGGGGGATCAGGGACTGTTTGTCTCAATCATCGATCCTTAATCCCCACTCATTCCAAATACGCTTTAGGCGCGTTGGGATCGGTAGGGTTAAGGCAAGGATTATAGTCGCTGCCTAAAATAACTTGGTATGTATATGGATAATCAGGGTTGTTATCAACCAGATTGATCGCATTGCGCCGCAGACCGACAACCCACGGCAACAACCAATCATAACGGATACCTTTCATCGTTGGTGCATAATAATACAGCGTTGTTTCGTTTTCGTCAGCCTCTTCGCTTGCGCCGATGATGGGAACGAAGCCATTCATAGCAAGATTGTCGGCGGCGAGCAGGGCGAGTTCCTCATTTCCTGTCCGATTGATGATTTCAACGGTGATGGGCGGCCCGCTTGATTTGTTCAATGATGGCGGCAGATAGAGCCGTTGGAACGTCTCTTTTGTCATATTGCGCCCTTCCCAAATGGGGACAAGCGTCTGTTTGCCGGGAAGGTATGAAGAGTCGGTTGGCACGACCCATGATTCGCTTTTGCCGCGTAAATATAGTTGCTGTACTCCATTTTCACGCACGACGGGAGCGATGGCGGCTAATTGTAAAATACGGCCGATGTCCATATCTGTCTCTACCGTCTCATTGAACGCATCCCACAGCGCGGGAATTTCGCTGAGAAGATTAATCTTTATCCCTTGATTAAGCAGGGCGTATAAGAGGCGTTGCTGCCGCTGTCCGCGATCATAATCGGTCGAGGTACGACGAGAGCGGGCGTACCAAAGGGCTAAATCGCCATCCATATGGTAGATGCCGGGTTGCAAGGTGTGCCACTCCCAATTTTCAATATCGTTAGGGTCTAACTCTAGCTCTTTCAATTGCCAAATATCGCGCACGGGGCAGGTGACAGCCAAATCTACGCCGCCAATCGCATCCACAATGTCGCTGAATCCAGCAAAGTCAACGGCCGCGTAATAATGAATCGGTATGCCAAAGTTATAAAGGATCGCTTGCTTGATACTGTCGGGATCGGCAATGGTGTTGATCGGGCGCATGATGCTGTTCGGCTCGTAAACGATGGTATCGCGGGGGATGGAGAGCATGGAGGCGGTCTCCAAATCATGGTTGATGGAGACAACGATAATTGTGTCTCCCCGTGCGCCGAGATCGCCGCCAAGAAGCAGGATGTTGGTCACCTGATTGGGTGATTCAAAGGTGGGGACGGGGGAGGGAACGGCCGTTGGCAATGTCACCACATCCTGCAAAATAATCCCCACACCTGTGACCATCAAGGTCGGCTCCTCCTGCGGCTTGCTGGTTGGCGTTGCCGATGGGGACACTGTTTTTGTCGGTGTTTGGGACGGAGCAGGCGTATTGCTCGCTGTCGGACTGGGGCCGGGCGTATTTGTATAGCTTGACGTGGGAGTGTCCGCAAGCGGCGTGTCGGTAATAGTCGGTGTCACCGTTGGGTGGGATGTTGCTTGAGAGATGATGATTAATCCCTCATTTTGGGGAGGGGGTGCATTCTCAGGAGTAAGTATGGAGCAAGCGGAGGTGATGCTGATGAGTACAATCGTGAGCCACAGGGCAAGAAATGGGTATATTCTTCTGTTCATTATAACTTTTCGCCGAAGACATGCTCTGTACGAGCGAAGATGAGGTAGCCGAAAATGAAAATGATAACGGCCGTTATAAACGTCCGTATAAAATAGACAGGATCCATCCCCGCCGGGCCGCTGCTTGATACTGACCCCCACAAAACGGTGCGATACCCATCAATGATAGAAGCCATCGGGTTGACCCAGCGCATAAATTGGGCTGGATTGATCGTGTATCCCATTACGGTAGACATGCCGGCATACGTTTCATATGGATAAAAGATAGGAGTCATAAAAAACCATGCTAGGATGACTACATCTAAAATCATCAACACATCACGATAAAAAACAGTAATCGCGCTTAATGTCAAGATCAATCCTGCTGAAAAAAGCATCTGGGTGACGAGCAAGGGGATGACCCATAATGCGTGGATGGTTAAGCCAATGCCATATATGTATAAAAATATAACCAAGATAAGTAAGGAGATGAGGAAGTTGACGAGATTAGAGAAGAGAACGGCCGTTGGCAGCAGTTCTCGTGGAAAATACACCTTCTTAATCAACTGTGAATTGCTGACAATCGACATCGTGCCAGCCATCAGCGTACCAGAGAAAAAGTTCCACGGCAATAATCCCGTCAACAAAAAGACAGGGAATTGACGTTGCGCTTCAACACGGCTCAGCACCGTAAAAAAGATGGTGAAGACCAGCATCATCGCCAACGGATTGAGCAAACTCCATAAAATGCCTAACGCCGAATTTTTATAACGGGATTTCAAGTCACGTTTGACCAAACTGGTTAATAGGTAACGGTATTTTTTTAGTTCATGCAGTTTGAAACGGAGATCAGCATATTTATTGTCTGCATTATAAATTTGGACGGGCATTGCTGAGACATCCCGTGTAACTGTTGGTTTTATAGCCATAAAATATAAAGTGTAAAAAGCATAGGACGCAGGTTTGCAGGATTTACAGGTGACAGGCACGCGGCAAGTGCCAATCACCTGACAGGCACTCGGCAAGTGCCAGTCACCTTAACCATAGTTATTTACGCGCCTTCCCTTAAAGCGATTTCTTGACCTTACGGAATCCTGTTAAGAGAACTTCTGCCAATGTGCCGACCTCTTTTTCGGTCATCACTGTAGACAGCGTGGCTGAACAGGTATTGATCATAATAATACCATTATCAAAAAGATGATCGAGCAGCATATTGATGCCCTCGCGCTCTTTGCCCGTCATATACGCATCCCGATACGTCACTGGCGCATTTGCTTTCATATGCACTCTGAACATCGATCCGCTGCCAGTCACGCAAGCGGGGATATCGGCGATTCGGATCGCTTCGGTGATGCTTTTTCGAGCTAGATCGGCCAATTTATTGAGCCGTTCTACCGCAGGCTCGTCAAATAGTCTCATGCTCACCAACCCGGCCGTCATCGTCATTGGATTGGCTGAGAATGTGCCAGAATGGGGGAAGAGAACCTTGTCTGCCAACGGGTTCATCACGCTCATCACCTCTTTGCGGCCAGCCAATGCGCCGACGGGGAAGCCGCCGCCGATCATTTTGCCCATCGCTGTCAAATCGGGGCGCACGCCATACCACTCTTGTGCGCCGCCATAGGTAGAACGAAAAGTGATCACTTCGTCATAGACGAGCAATGCGCCATTTTCCGTTGTCCATGCCCGCAATGCTTGCACAAACTCTTGCGACGCAGGCACGAGACCGACGCGATGGGGCATTAAATCTATCAAAACGGCCGCTAACTCGTCACGATATTGGTTCAATATCTCAATCGCCTGTTCTGGTTGATTGAAGGGGATGATGATCACATCATTTAAGGCGGATGCTGGCGTGCCATGCGCGACGGGGACGCTGGCTGGATGGTGTGCGTCCCCCCAATTGGTCGGGGTTGCCGTTTGGCTGACTTCGGCATAATCGTATAAACCGTGATACGCCCCTTCAACTTTGGCGATTTTGGGGCGACTGGTATACGCTCTGGCCGCTTTCAAGCAGCCCATCACCGCCTCTGTGCCTGAGTTCACAAAACGGATATTTTCAAATCCTGCGTTTCGACTGCACATATGCTCGGCATATTCGATCTCGACTTCGGTGGCTAAGGTGAACGCCGTCCCTTTTTGCAATTGGGCTGATACGGCCGTTACCACGTCAGGATGAGCATGCCCATGAATGAGCGAAGCCATATTATTGGCAAAATCAATACGAGATACACCTTCAATATCGGTCACCATGCAGCCTGCGCCCCGTTCTACATACAAAGGATGCGGCTTCCGCAAGACCGTATTCCGACTGCACCCGCCGGGCATTAGTTCAAGTGCGCGTTCATACAACGCCGCGCTGCGTGATGGGGATAAAGTAGACTCTTTCATCAAGTAATTCCTATATTATGATCCGCAGATGTCACAGATTAGTGCAGATTTTTTCTAATATAATCTGCGTTAATCTGCGATATATGCGGATCATTTCAAACACAATCAGACGAACAGCCCAGCCGCATCATAAATCACACGGTCATTATAATCAGTAAACCAAATCGCTTCGGGGTTGCGTCCCACGATGGTGATAAGCCCTTTTTCGGGCGCGTCTTCGGCACTGCGATGCAATTTCAGGATGACGAATCCATTTTCTGTGCCCGGTACGCCCGCCAACGGCTTATCCGTCACCGCGACGACTTCCGTCTTGCCTTTGTAATGGGTGATGGAGAGGCGGGCGTGCGCTTCGATACCAGACAGCCCTTTCTGTGACTCGTTTAAAATGCGCCACGCTTCCTCAATCGGCACATTAAACGCTCTATGTCCAATAATGTCACGTCCACAGAAGAAGTAATGATTTTCTACTTTATTCTGCCGTAATTCGCGCTGCATAATCCGTAATGCGTCGGGATCGTTATTGATACCGTTGATGATCGGGGCTTGATTGTCTACTGTCATCCAATTCCGTTTGCCCAATTCGCTGACAGCGTGTTTGGTGTCGGGATGCCAGAGCAAGCCGCCGACGGGATCGGGGATGTAGCTGCCATCCTCATCTTTGAGCAAAAATTCATCGGGATGGTCAAAATGGATGACCATCCGAATTTTGGTGCCGGGATAGGCGGCATGGAATTTGTCGGCCATGTCGAAGAAGTTGGCATCAAAGCGTTGGGGATAGAAGGCTGACTCCTTTGTGCCTAAGCGGATAGATTCGATACCCGCTTCGGCCAATGCTGCCCACCACGCGCCGATTTTTTTATTGCTCAAGACCATCGGATCGCCGCCCGACATGAGAATTTCGCGTAATTTCTCGCGGCCTGTTTGGGGATGACGGCCGTTGCCCGCCGCAACCTCCGCATTATGCGTTGTAATATACTCAACAAGATCACCAATTTTGGCTAACTTTTTGGGAGCGACAGAGCCGTCCGCCTGTTCGACCTTTTTTCTGGCGATTAGCTCTTCGCGGTAGCAGAAGCGGCAATGGGCGGAACAGGTGATCGCCACGTAGATGAGACCTAGTTCGTACTTATGGATCAGTCCCTCCACGGGGCTATAACTCATCTGCTTGCCGGGATCGGCCGCGCCCTCAAGATCAAGCGTTTCGTTGATATTCGCTTTGACCAAGACCTGTATCGCCGCGCTCTTTTTTGCTAGTTCAAAATAGTGACGGGTGATCTTGACGGGCATTCGCGCTTCAACGTCCCGTTCTGTCCCTTTTCGCTCTGCCAACGCTTTTATCTCCTCAGCGGAGTAAAAAGATTGCATATCTTCGGGAGCATCTCCATCAATGAACTTGTTTAGCCCGTTGATGATTTGCCGATCAAATTTTGTATTATTAATTGAATCTAAAAATGTTTGTTCTTTTACTGTAGGTTGGTATTTTTTTTGCATGTATAGCTCCTCAGGGGAAATTTGTCTTTATTGCTTTGGGCGTACCTTTAGTCTTCTATAAAAAGAGCAGGACGCAGATTATCAGGATAAACGCGGATAAATCAAAAGAAATCTGCGTTTATCGTAACTACTCAGCCATTATCCAAATTAACCACAAAGACACGAAGAACACGAAGCTTTTTAAGATTTTCTTTGTAATCTTTGCTTCTTTGTGGTGAAATAATTGATAGGCTGAGTAGTTACCGTTTATCCTGATAATCCTGCAAATCTACGTCCTATTAAATTGTAAAGATGTGTAACTTCTCAAAAAGTTGGGGGCATGAGTACAGCTAATTAGGAAAGGAACGAAGTGACTCGACTGACGTAATTTGTTCCTTTCTTGATTGGTTGTAATCACCCCGAAGTACTGAGAAGATACAAAAGTGTTTATCTCTACTTTGAACGTATCTTCTCAGTATTCTGGGGAGATTTGACAAATTCTCCTAATGATACTCGTGTAAAATAAAGTGCTGATGAAATTTGTCAAGTCTTGTCCACGATTTATTGAGAAGATACCTTTGAACCACGCTCGATATTGATATGCCAAAAGACAGTCTGAACATTACGCAGATATGTGTAATCTTCGGACGGAAAAAGAGTTTGCGTCTATCGTGCTATTCCATATGTGTTAATGTGACGGGGTCTTGTTCTGGATTGCATATGCCGCAATAAACAGCATCAGGGACGACAATTGCTTTATATTCGCCGGTTGCCGTGCGGTAACTATGCAGGATGTACGGTTTTTGTTTTGCATCTGCTTTGCAAACCGCACGACCACAAAATTTACAATTTGCATGAGCGGGACGCTCACAATGCCAACATTCCATAAAATCTCCTATCAGCGGCTGATTCAGCCGTCAATAAATTCTACATCTTTGTTTGCCCATAAATCAGTCGCCAATAGATAGAAGGCAATGGCATATAGCAATAGTATAGCGGGGGCTAATGCTTGTTTGGGGGTGAAGTGATGGGCGGCGATCCCATTGGCGATGGCGGTGAACGGCCAAAAGATAAGTGCGGTGAACTTATGCAAAGTATCGCCGGCACTGCTGTTCATCCATGCGGCAAATTTGTTGATTGAGCCGCTCACGCTGCCCATCCCGTTATTGCTCAATGTTCGGGAAAAGCTGATTAATTTTTGTGACAACCATGCGTAAGGGGCGTTTTCTGTTCCATTGATGGAAAGTAGTACCGCGACTATGCCGTAAAAATAGACGCGCGACCATTTGTCGGTGATGAAATCAGAAGCGTGCAGGGCGATGGTGACGGCGAAGATGTCGAGTGAAATCCAGACGGGAATAAGTTGTGCCCATTGCCCAGCGGCGAAGTCGGGGCCGTTATAAAGAGTGAGAACGGCCGTCAACCCTTGTAACAATATGGATACCCATAATGAGGCGAGGAAAACGGCCGTTAAATACTCCACACGGCTGGGCAACCGCACCAAAAACGGGAAATGTTCACTCCTGTTCACCTGTCCCGCAAGCGTCAGCGTGACCAAAAATGTGATTCCAGCCCCAAAACCGCTGAGTATGAAAAAATAATGATCAAAATCAGGACTGCCTTGTCTTGGGTCAAAAAAAAGAAACCAGAAAGCGAGAGCGAGTACAGCGTAGATAATGCCATTCAATGAAAAGATAAAGCGGTGGCTGAAGTAACGGGTTAATGTCCAAATACGCTGCATCATCGCACCACCTCCGCGTAAATATCGGCCAGCGTCGCCGTTTTATGCTCAACGCGTAAGATGTCGTAGCCGTTGCGTAAAAGCTGCATCATCATTTGCCGACGTAATGGGAACGCTCGTTCGCCCAGCCGTACAGTTTTGCCATCGGTGCTGATGTCGGGGTGCATTTGGGCGAAGAAGGCGGCCATATTAGCTGTTTTTTTGTCGGTATGGATGAGAACGTGGGCGGTGACATTGAGCGCGGCTTGCATACTGTTTTGGTATCGAATACGGCCGTTTTTCAATATGATCAACCGCGTGCAAACTTCCGTCATCTCATGCAGTTGGTGGGAACTGATCAAAATCGTCCTGCCCGCCGCCTGTAACTGTTTCACACGGCGCACAATATCCGCTTGTCCTGTCGGGTCAAGCCCGTTAGATGGTTCGTCAAGCAGTAAAAGTTGCGGACGGCCAATTAACAGTTGTGCCAATCCCAACCGCTGACGCATCCCTTTAGAGCTATGTTTGATTTTTTTACTGGCGGCATCACTCAATCCCGTCCATGCGAGAGCTTGTGTCACCTCTTTTTCTGTTTGAGCGCGGTTGAGATTGCTCAATTTAGCGATCATTTCCAGATAAGATTTGATGCGGAGGTGATTGGGGAAAAGCTGCCGTTCTGGTTTGTAGGCGATGGTCGGCCATGTGGCGAAAAAGGGGGAGATACGGCCGTTATCAGGCTGTACCAATCCAGCGATCATCTTAAGCAAGGTCGTTTTTCCCGCCCCATTGGGGCCGAGAATGCCGAGTACCTCCCCTTCTTGCACTGTCAGGGAAAGGCGGTCAATTGCTTTTACCTTATAGTAACTTTTGCTAACATTTTTTAGCTCTATCACGTTTTAAGACCTTGTATCGTATCTTCTCAGTATTCTGGGGAGACTTAACAAATTTTCCTAATGATACTCGTGTAAAATAAAGTGCTGATAAAATTTGTCAAGTCTTGTCCACGACTTATTGAGAAGATACTATCTGTTCTAGTAAATAATCGGGCGGTAGTTTACCACGTTCTAAGGGAGTGTGACGAATAATAGGAATAGTAAATTAGGGCGATTGCAACCTCGCCTTAATTCGTGATCGTGATCGTTTTCGTGAACGAAAATCGAAAAAACCGATCACGAAAACGATCACGACAATCATAACGCATAAATCCCCCCCCAATTTATCTTCATTAATTATCTAGTTCCACCGGCCAACTCCTCATACAAAGCAACTATTTTTTCTGCCGCCTCTACCCAGCTATACTCTTTGATGGCGCGTTGGCGCAGAGCAGGACCGAGCGCGGCACGACGGGCGGAATCGTGAATAAGAGCTTGCAGCGTATCGGCGAACGCTTCAACATTTCCCATCGGCGCGTACACACCCAAATCAGCCAGATATTCGCGGTGAACGGGAGAGTCGTACAAAACGATGGGCTGCTCCATCGCCATGTAGTTGAGCAATTTGCCGCTGCCCTCCGTATTGGACATTTTTGGAGCGACGGCGATGTCACCCAATGAGAGATAGCGAGGTGCATCACGATACTCCACTTTGCCAGTGAACGTAACGATGTCAGCGACGTTTTTTTGCTCGGCAAGCTTTCGGTAAAGATAGACGCTGGGATACCCCATAATGAGAAAATGGACATTTTCGCCAGCCGATTTGAAGCGCACGGCCGTTTCTATCAAATGTGGAATTCCCTGATAATCGGTCAGCAGACCGAGATAGGCGATGATTAAACGGCCGTCTGGGATGCCCAATTGTCGGCGTAGATCAGCTTTTTCTTGGAGAGAAACGGCCGTTGGATCAAACCGATTAGGCACAGCGCAATCAGGTAAAGGGTGGATTTTGTTAACGGGGACATGGAAATTATTTTTCAGCAATGCAGCCGCTTGGATAGAACTTGTCAGAATCGCATTAGACAGATTGTTATCGATAAACTGTTCCAAGCGATGAAAAAACGTGTAGCGACGGCCGTGCCCCTTCAAAAAATGATGATCAACCATCTCCCCCGTCAAACTTCCTTGAAAATCAAAAACGAGCGGCTTACGAAATAACTTAGCAATAATGCCGCCAATCAACGCCCCTTCGTGCATATGCCCATGAATGATATCAGGACGAAAACAGAACGCTTCGCGCATCGCCTGCCACATCAAATACAAATCAAACGCATACTTATGGCGCGACGAGCCGACCTCATAATCAGTATGCCACGGCAGCGGCGGCGTGCGCCGAATATCCAAATCAGGCAAATCATCCCCTTTTTCATAGGTGACGATGGCAACCTCATGCCCCAACGCCTGCAACGCCCGCGTCTCCTCCAAAATACGTATATGTCCCCCATAATCACCAAAAAATGAGGTCGGCGTAACCATTAAAATACGCATATGCTTTACATGTGATTACATAACTAAAAATCGCACACTGATTTTTAATTATGCAATCAGTGTGCGATTCATTGTATCTTCTCAATATTTCGGGGTGACTACAACAAATTAAGGAAGGAACAAATTGCGTCAGTCGAGTAAATCTGTTCTTTTCCCAATCCGTTGTACTCATGCCCCCAACTTTTTGAGAAGATGCAATTCATTGATAAAAAATGATCGTGTACTATTTTTATAAATTAAGGGACGGGAATTAAATAAAACCCGAAATTTCAAATTATCATACCTGCGAAGGCAGATATGTAGGTTTTACAAAAAATCTGCGATAATCGGCGTAATCCGCGGATCACCATTAACCGACTACGGAGTCACCTCAGCAAAATGACACGCAGTCCAATGGTTCTCTTTAATCTCACGATATTCTGGCTCTTCAACAAAACAACGGTCTTGAGCGACGGGGCAGCGCGTGTTGAAATTACATCCCGTAGGCGGATTCTTAGGATTGGGAATATCCCCATCAAGAAGAATGCGGTCGTGTGCGGCCGTTGAATCAGGATCGGGGATGGGAACCGCCGACATTAACGCCCGCGTATACGGATGGACAGGATGGAGATAAATACTATCACGATCCGCCAACTCCATAATTTTACCCAAATACATCACCGCCATACGGTCACTGATATGGCGCACCATGCTTAAATCATGAGCAATAAAAAGGTAAGCCAACCCCAACTCTTTCTGCAATTTTTCCAACAGATTAACCACCTGCGCCTGAATAGAGACATCCAACGAGGAGATTGGTTCATCACAAACGATCAACGCTGGCTCTAAGGCCAATGCACGTGCGATACCGATGCGCTGCCGTTGTCCACCCGAGAATTCATGCGGATACCGATTAACGAAATCTGGATTTAAGCCGACAATATCCAACAATTCCTGAATACGATCATGCTTTTCCTTGCTATTCATCTTCGTATGCACATCAAGCGGTGCTTTCACGATAGAGCCGACCGTCATGCGTGGATTGAGAGAAGCATAAGGGTCCTGAAAAATCATTTGCATACGCTGACGAATTTTACGTAAGTCACTCTCGCCTAGAGCGATTAGATCAACACCATCAAATATAATTCCGCCCGATGTAGGCTCATAAAGGCGCATCATCGTGCGTCCGACGGTTGTTTTGCCGCATCCAGTCTCGCCGACAAGCCCAAGCGTTTCTCCCTTAAAAATATCAAAACTGACATCATCAACCGCCTTAACAGCACCAATTTGGCGTTGCAAAATTCCACCAGTGATGGGGAAATGCTTTTTCAGGTTACGAACGCTAACTAGAGGTTTTTTAGTATCCATTATTTGCCATCTCCCTCAATTTTTTCCCAATGCCAGCAGGCGACTTGGTGATCATATCCTGCAATTTTCTCTAATATCGGTCTTTCAGCAACGCACTTTTCATCACGGTAGCCACATCGGGCAGCAAAGGCACACCCTTCTGGCAATGCCAGCAAATCGGGCGGCAATCCCGGCACAGAGGTCAATTCTGTTCCCGGTTCATCATCTAAACGGGGAAGAGAGCCGAGCAGGCCAGTTGTATACGGATGTTTTGTCCGTTTATACACATTATGGATCTCGCCTGTTTCAATGATAGAGCCAGCGTACATGACATTAATTCGGTCGGCCATCTCAGCAACTACGCCTAAATCATGCGTGATCCACATGATCGCCATCCCTAATTCGTCTTGTAATTTTTTAACAAGATCAACGATTTGCGCTTGAATGGTAACATCCAGCGCGGTTGTCGGCTCATCAGCAATAAGCAATTTTGGCTCGCAAGACAGCCCCATAGCGATCATCGCCCGTTGCCGCATCCCGCCTGAAAATTGGTGTGGATAATCGTCCAGCCGTTCTTCTGCACCCGGAATGCCTACAAGGGCAAGCAATTCCCCAGCCCGTTTACGCGCTTCTTTTTTGGTCACATCATTATGCAGGCGGATCGCTTCCACGATTTGATACCCAACTGTGAAAACGGGGTTGAGGGAGGTCATCGGGTCTTGAAAGATCATGGCAATATCACGCCCTCTAATCTTCCGCATCTCCGCATCGCTCAATTTAAGCAGGTCGCGCCCTTCAAATATAATTTCGCCATTGGTGATTTTGCCGGGAGGATCGGGTATCAGTTGCATAATCGACATAGCGTGGACACTTTTTCCACAGCCGCTTTCGCCAACAACGCCGAGAATCTCGCCGCTTTCCATCGTGTACGAAACATCGTTAACCGCTTTGACAACGCCGTCGGCAGTAAAAAAGCGGGTTTTTAGATTTTTGATTTCAATAATAGATGTCATGTTATCCTTATTTAGGAATGGTAGTTATCCATTACGCATTTCTGCGAATATCTTGAACAATTTCAAGTAATCAAGTAATACATCGTTTAAGTCGGGTTCTGCATAGGCTATAATTTCAACAGAAGTATGTTTAGGAACGAGGATTTATTTAACTACCAAAGTTGTCATTTCCACCCCCATCCCCACCTTCGTGAGGGTAAACTATTTTAGGCGGGAATCTATGATTTTTCCAGACTATGGATTCCTACCTTGGCAGAGCCTGCCCTCATGAAGGTGGGGGAATGACAGATGGAAGTTTCGGGTTTTATTTAATCCTCATTCCGTATCTTCTCAGTATTCTGGGGAGACTTGACAAATTTTCCTAATGATACTCGTGTAAAATAAAGTGCTGATGAAATTTATCAAGTCTTGTCCACGATTTATTGAGAAGATACATATGAATCAATGTAACTGAATTTTTGGATTGACCTTTCGATTTTGGCGAAGTATGTTGTGATCATGCCAATTCTAATGACAATCAAAGTTTTGAGTGATTTAAATTTAGAAATGGCCTTACCACGATTTCTTACGTTCTTAATTTAGGGTCAAGCGCATCACGAAGTCCATCGCCTAGCAGGTTGAAACCCAGCACGCTGAACATGATCGCCAAACCAGGAAATAGGACTGCCCACCACGCGCCGCTGGTTAAATAGCGGTAACTGTCGCCGAGCATGGACCCCCATTCTGGTTCAGGGGGGATGGCTCCAAGTCCAAGAAAACCGAGCGCGGCAGCCGACAAAATAGCGTTAGCCAATCCCATCGTTGTTTGTACAATGATGGGAGAAAGAATGTTGGGAGTGAGATGGCGGAAGATGATACGGCCGTGTCCCTCCCCGACTGATTGCGCCGCCAAAATATACTCTTTCTTGATAACCGACAGTACTGCCGAGCGCGTCAACCGCGCATAAACAGGGATACTGACAACACCAATGGCGATCATCCCTTTTTCAAGGCCAGGCCCTAAAAAGGCGACGATGGCGATGGCGAGCAGGTAGCCGGGGAAAGAGAGAATAATATCCATGAGACGCATCATCACATTGGAGAAGAATTTTCCTTCTAACGGCCGTGAGAGCAAAATCCCCGTAATCAATCCCCAAATCGTACAGACCAAAGCCGTTGCCCCACTCACAAGCAAGGCAGGCAAACCGCCAATTAACGCCCCCGCAACACCAAAAATGAGCAAACGCTGTATTTTCCCTTTATAAAAATCTACAAAATAGGCCGCAACAATACCCAATCCAGCGAACAAAAGGGCTTGGAAAGGCTGATTTGCAATCCAAGCCGGCATAACCCCCATCACAAGCCCCGTAAAGCCAAAAAGTGTTAACTTTTCTGAAGAAGTCATGTGGATATTTTCGTAAAATCCAGCAACAAGCCCAATAAGTCCGCCAAAGAAAAGGGCGATACTTACCGCGACAATACCAACACGCAAAGAGTTCCAGCCACCGTGTACGACACGCCGAAAAATATCTCGTCCCAATTTATCTGTGCCAAAAATATGAACAGAAGGGACTTCCTCATTAACAACAAGAGTCGGAGCTTTAAGTTTGAGCGAGTAATCAAGGTCTTTTTTAGGCTCGTATTCCCAAAAATAATGGGCAAATACAGCCGAAAACACGAAAAGGGCCACAATAAACATACCCATTCGCGCAGTATTGCTAGAGATAAGCCGTTGCCACGCATCAGTCCAAAGCGAGCGATGCTCTCTCACAGCAAAATCAGTTATAGTAGTTTTTTCAGGGGTAAGCTCTGCCATATATTTCCTTAAAATTTTATACCTGACGGAATCGCAAAAATCCACGCAGGCAGGCGGTCTTTAATCAATCATAACGAATACGCGGGTCAAGAAGTGCGTACATAATGTCAACAAAGAAATTAACGGCCACAAAAACAACGGCGATGACTAATGTACCGCCCTGTACGATGGGATAGTCGCGTCCTAAAATGCCATCATAAACCCAACGGCCGATTCCCGGCCATGAAAAGATCGTTTCTGTCAACACCGCACCTGCCAAAAGAGTCCCCATCTGCAAACCAATAATAGTAACTACAGGCAACGCTGCATTCTTGAGCGCATGGCGAAAAAGAACCAACCCTTTACTCAACCCTTTTGCCTTTGCTGTGCGAACATAATCCTCTTGCAATACATCCAACATACTAGAGCGGGTCATACGAGCTATAATGCTCATCGGAATAGTTGCCAAAGCGATGGCTGGCAAAGCAATATGCTCCAGCGCATCTCTCAACCCTGCTATATTGCCAGTAAGCAAGCTATCAATAATATAGATATTGGTGATAGATTTGACATCAATACCAGTGCTGAGACGGCCGCCAGCCGGCAACCATTGTAAAATAACGGCAAACAGCATGATTTCCATCAACCCCAGCCAAAAAATCGGCATAGAAACCCCGATCAAAGAACCGATCATGGTGATTCCATCAATAGCTGAGTTACGTTTTGATGCCGATATAATACCGACTGGAATACCAACAAGAATGGCGATAAACATTGCTAGAAACGCAAGTTCCATCGTAGCAGGAAAGCGCAATGCTAATGTCTCCCTAACTGGAATGCGGCGATGGATCGATTCTCCCATATCCAACACGGCAAGACGTTTCATATATCGAACATATTGGCTGTCGAAAAATTTATTAATATCACCGTCAGCTAATGCGTCTCTATCAAGAAAGAGCGGACGGTTTAGTCCAAATTGTTCACGAAGCCGTTCGACGCTTTCGTCGGTGGCATGCTCGCCCAGCATGGCGACAGCTGGGTCACCAGGAATAAGGCGTTGAAACATAAAAATGACAAAGGTAACACCAATAAGTGTGGGAATGACAGAAAATATACGGCGAATAATATAACGTGTCATAGGCGGTCTCCCTACTAAGAAACGGGGATTAAATAAAACCCGAAACTTTAATTTGTCACACCTGCAAAGGCAGGTATCCACTCCTTTGAAAAAATGGATACCCGCCTACGCGGGAATGACAAGCTTAAGATTTTCAGGCGGCGGTTAAAACCGCACCTACAGTTGCGGCTAATTTGCGTAGCCTGAAAAGGTATCCCGAAGATTCAAAAGTTCAACTTCAAAAAAAGAGGGGCGGATAAGTCCACCCCTCCTTTTGAATGATCATACTGTTACTAAGTTCAACTTCTCAAAGAAGTTGAACTTAGCAGGTTAAAAATTATTCAGAGGGGCCGATGCTGGGATCGATTGTAACTTCGCTCAATCCATCGGGGAAGCCAGCTTCAGCAAGCAATTGACGGGAGAGTTCTGGATCATATGTCCAATCTTCCACAGCGTCATTATGTCCCCAGATCAGTGGCGGCAGGAAGTTCGTTGCCGGTTCACCGTAAGCACCATAGAAGTTCTCAATCAGCCCTTCGCGGTTGATTGCGTGAGCAAATGCTTCGCGAACCAATGGGTCTTGGAATTCAACGACACGGTAGCTGAAAGCGAGGTAGCCAGTGTTGAGGGCTGGACGGGTCATAACGTACAGATCGTCGGAAGCTTCAGCAGTTTCTAAATCTTCTACAACAGCTTGTTCGAAACCTTGGATATCGCCAGCTTGCAATGCCAAGAAACGGGCAGAGTCATCAGCAATAACGCGGAGGATAACAGTGTCAACGGTCGGTGCGCCGCCCCAATAATCTGGATTGGCTGCTAAGGTGATGCTGTCACCTTCTACCCATTCCACAAAGGTAAAGGGGCCTGTGCCGACTGCGCCTGTGCTGGGCAGACCATAATCTTCGCCGGCTGCTTCAATAGCGGTTGGGCTGGAGATCGCAAACATATCCATGGCTAAATTAGCGAGGAAGGGAGCAAGGGAGTCGGTTAAGACGAATTTAACGGTGTAATCGTCAACTTTTTCAACGGAGGCAATAATACTGTTATCATCGAAGCCGCCCCACATGTATTCATAATATTCAAATACTTGGCTATCGGGGTGGTAGGGGTTGTCGGTATAGTGCCAACGATCATAGTTGAAGATGACAGCATCAGCATTGAAGTCAGTACCATCGTGGAATTTCACACCTTGACGCAGGGTACAAGTCCATTCGGTTGCTTCTTCGTTGGAAACACATTCTTCGGCCAATGCGGGGATTGGTTTGGTTGTTCCAGGCTCGTATTGATAAAGTGCTTCGAGGATTTGACCTGTCACGCGGAAGCTTTCACCATCGGTGACAACTGCGGGATCTAATTGAACAGAGTCGCCGCCGCGACCAAAGGTGAATGTGTCGCCGCCTTCGACGGTTACGCCTTCAAAGCGGTCTGCGCCAACGGGTTGGGAAACGTAGCCATCAATTGCACTGGAGAAAACCAGCGGGGTGTTGTTGTGAGCGATCCAGAGGCGGGCAATGTCGTCGTGGAGTAGCTGCTCAACTTCTTCGTACATCGCTTGACGTTCTGATTGATCGGGATTGATGGAGGCTTGATAGAGAAGATAAGCAACTTCGGTGTTAGCGTACCAACCTTCACGAGCTTTTGGCCCTTTTTCCCAAGCGGCGGGATCGTCGCCTACTTTGTCGGCTGATTCAAAGCCAAAGAAGTAGTTTAGGAAGTTGTCGGGATCACCGTTGTCGCCGCCCCAACCGAGCATATAGAGACCATCGAGCTTGCCTTCGCGACGTAATCCCAAGTAGGTGGGCCAGTCACCAGCGAGTTCGAGTTGAACGTCGAAGCCAGCGTTTGCCAAATCTGCTGCCATACCTTCGGCAATTTCTTTGGGGCTGGGATAGTAAAAACGGGTTACGGGCATGTAATAGAGGGTCAAGGGGATTTTTTCGCCCATGACTTCTTCGACTGCCTCTTCTGCAGTTTCTTCGGCTTCTTCAACAGCTACTTCAACTACTTCTTCAGCTTCGGTTGCAGTTTCTTCAACATCAGATGTTGTTTCTTCAACTGCTTCTTCCACTTCTGCTACCGCTTCTTCAGCATCTGTTGCTGCTTCTGCGATAGTTTCTTCAGCTTGTTCGGCTACATCATCTGCTTTTTCACCACAAGCAACTAACGATATACCGAGAGCAAGCATCAGAATGAACAATAAATACAATTTGTTTTTCATCTTCTTCTCCTTAAAAAATGGTGTAGATACGGTATTGGTGTCACTTTGTCTATTCATGTAAAAGAGTAAGAGTTTAATTTCAACTCGCTATCGCTACTCTTGTAAGAAAGGTGATAGCTTTTACATTTATTTAATCCTTTTCTTCTACAGTCATACTCTTATGAGAAGAGGAATCGACGTTTTGATATTTGTATATGTGATCGCAACAAAGGTGACGGCTCTATACCCTAAATACGAAACGAAAGTGGGTACGATGGTTCGCACCGTACCCGAAAAGTAAGTGGCAGATGGTATCATGGGTTAGAATTCATTGCAATACCATTGTTAGTATAAAACAGGGCAATCGCATGACCCATATCATCAATTTTTGACCGTTTTTGACCGATGGATTGCAAGGGTTGGGATATTTTCTTGTTCATACGACTGACTTTGGACAGGGGTATATGAATAATCTATTGCGAGTTATATCAGGGGGTGAGATTCTCTACACATTAATAAACGGCCGTTCCCCCATCTCTTCTTAGCTATCCCTCTACAAACATTCCCGCAACGCCTGCCAACAGATGTCCATATCCCGTTGCGTCGTTTGCCAATTGGAGAAAGCGGCGCGGATGGCGGGCGTGCCTTTGTATTGGGTTGGGGTGAGGAAAACACGGCCGTCGTCACGTAAACGATCTAAATAAGCGTTAATCTCATCCATCGTGCAAGAGTCGGTCAATGTGAAACAGGTGACATTCAATCGTACAGGATCGAGCAGGCGGAAATCGGCCGATTCCGTGATTTTTTCACCGAGCCACGCCGCTTGGGCGCAGTTCCGCTCCACAATTTCACGATACCCATCACGGCCGTAAGCGATCAAGCTCATCCACGCGGGCAAAGCGCGGAAGCGACGCGAGTTTTGCGGTGTCCAATGAACAAAACTGGGAGTCTCTTGCAATGCGCCGAGATAAACGGCCGTATTCTGGAACACCTCCCACTGCAATTTCGGATGACGTGACAGTTGAATGGCAGAATCATACGGCACATTGAGCCATTTATGGGCATCAATCGTGATGGAATCAGCCGCCTCCATCCCCGTCAGCAGAGGAGCAAAAGTGGGCGAGCAGGCGGCAAAACCGCCAAAAGCGGCATCCAGATGGAGCCAGAAGGGGTGCTTTTCCTTGAGCGCAGCAATCGCTTGTAAATCATCAAAATCAACCGTGTTGACCGTGCCGCCGCTGGCGATGACGATACACGGTTCGCCGTCCAACACCGCCAATTGCTCCGCCAAAGCGGTCACATCCATCGCCTCCCGATTCGGCAGCGTGGGGATAATGGTGGCGTTTTTCTTGCCCATGCCCAGCATTGCCAAACTTTTGTAGCTGCTGGAATGGGGTGTGGCGGTGAGGACGGAAAACGGCCGTAAGCCATACAGCCCCTCTGCCGCGACATTGATCCCTTGCTGTTTGGCAACCCATTGCCGCCCCTGTGCCAGCCCGACAAAGTTGCTCATCGTCGCCCCGCTGACAAAGCTGCCGATGAAGTTGTCGGGCAGGCCGAACAGATCGCGGAGCATCTGGATAACGGCCGTTTCCACCTGCGGCGCACTGGAATCATTATCAGCAGTGACATTTTGGTCATACGTTGCCGCCAGCCAATCACCGATTAACCCAGCGGGGGTGCTGCCCCCCGTCACAAAGCCAAAGTAGCGCGGCCCCGCACTGCCCGAAAGTTGGTCGCCATAAGCAGCGCGAAAACGGCTTAACGCCTCGCTCGTCCCCAGCCCTGTTGCGGGCAATTCATCGGGCGAGGTGGGGATGGGGGCGGC
>WFSA01000291.1 GCA_015486215.1 Anaerolineae bacterium
GTATTGTATCGGGAATCGGAATTCCCGATACAGGCATGACAAGGGTTGCGGGAATTCCGATTCCCGCAACAGGCAGTTCGGAAACCATTGTGAAACTATGGGTATTGTATCGGGAATCGGAATTCCCGATACAGGCATGACAAGGGTTGCGGGAATTCCGATTCCCGCAACAGGCAGTTCAGAAACCATTGTGAAACTTCTGAATACAAAAACATTCTACTAGTACACACTGGCGGAAGTTCTCCAGCAATTATCGTAGGTCAATTTTGTAAAATTGACCGTGCAATTTTACAAAATTGCGCTACAGAAAACCCCGAAAAACTTAGACCAAGCAATACTAGCTCTAACCTCTAGCCTCATCCTCTAGTATAATCCTACTATGAAAGTGCATATCAAATTAATCGCCACCTATCGAGAGTATTTGCCGCCTGACTGTCAGGGCAAAATGACGATGGATGTGGACGAAGGGACAACGGCCGTTGCCCTCCTCACCTCTCTGGGTATACCCATTGACGAAAGTGTTGTACTGGTAGACGGCCGTTCACCCCGCCGCAACGACCCCCTCACCGAAGGCGTAACCATCGCCTCATTCTCAGCCATTGGCGGGGGGTGATCAATTGTCAATTATCAACAAATCCCATTGACAATTAAAAAGGAGCTTTTTATGAACACATTAAATGGATGGTACGGCCGTATTTTGCGCGTCGATCTGACCAATCAAACGTATACAGTAGAAACCGTAGACCCCCAATTTGCCAAAGATTACGTTGGCGGGCGCGGCTGGGCAATTAAATACCTGATGGACGGAATGGATCCCGCCGCCGATGCCCTTTCGCCTGAGAACATGCTTATCTTTGCCACTGGGCCGCTCACTGGCAGCCCCGCACCAACAGGCAATCGGTATATGGTAGTCACAAAATCCCCTCTCACTGGCATTTTGAGCAACTCCAACTCTGGCGGCAAATTCCCCACATGGATGAAGCGTACCGGCTTCGATATGTTCATCTTTGAGGGCAAAGCAAAAGAGCCTGTCTATCTCTGGATCAATGATGGCGAGATCGAAATTCGCCCCGCCGACCACGTTTGGGGCGCACAAGTTCCCGAAACAACCGACACGTTGCTGGCCGAAACGGACAAACGGGCAAAAGTCGCCTGTATCGGCCCTGCTGGAGAGAATTTAGTCAAATCAGCCGCCATAATGAACGATAAAGATCGTGCCGCCGCCCGTTCTGGCGTGGGAGCAGTGATGGGAAGCAAAAATTTGAAAGCGGTCGTCTGCCAAGGAACACATGAGATCGGCATGGCCGACAGCGACGAGATGAACGCCGTCAGCAAAGCAATGCACAAAACGGTTGGACGCGCCTCCAAAGAGTCCGTTCTCCGCATTTATGGAACGCCTTATGTGCCTGACGTGACCAACGAAATGGGCATTTTGCCGACGCGGAACTTCCAAACCGGGCAATTTGAAGGGGTAGAAAATATCAACGGCCCCGCGCTCAATAAAGATTTTCTAGTACGGCCGGGCGCGTGTTACGCCTGCCCCATCATTTGCAACCGCATCACCAAAGTGGAAACACCCGGCTACGAAGGGGAAGGGGAAGGGCCGGAATATGAATCCATCGGCGCGTTGGGCAGTGCGTGCGGCGTGGACAATCTAGCCGCCATCACCAAAGCAAATTATCTATGCAACGAGTACGGCATGGACACCATCACCGTCGGCATGACGATTGCCTGCGCGATGGAAATGTACGAAAAAGGGATTATTCCTGAGAGTGACATCGGCAAGCCGCTCAATTTTGGCGACGCAGACGGGATGATTGAGTTTGTCATCAAAACGGCATTGCGCGAAGGGTTCGGCGACAAATTGGCCGAAGGCAGCTACGCGTTAGCAGAAAGTTACGGCCATCCTGAATACTCCATCACCGCCAAAAAGCTGGAGTTCCCCGGCTACGATCCGCGCGGGGCGAAGGGGATGGGGCTGCTGTACGCCACATCCAGCATCGGAGCGTCCCATATGTCGGGCGATTTGGCGTATGCGGAGGTGTTCGGCACGCCTGAGAAACTTGACCCGCTGACGACGGACAATAAAGCGGAACTCATCGCCCGTTACGAGGATGCGTTCGCCTTGATTGATGCGACCGGCTTATGCGTTTTCCTCAGCGTTCGCTACGTTTTTGATGATGATGTGATGCTGTGGCCGACGCGGATGACGGAGTTGATGAACTTGACCACAGGCGCGGAGTATACGCCGGCAACATTGTTAGAAGCAGCCGAGCGTGTCTTCAATTTGGAACGTCTCTTCTTGCTCAAGGCGGGGGTCACCAAAGCGGATGACACTTTGCCCAAACGGATGTTGGAAGAGCCGCTGACTGTCGGCCCCGCGGCTGGGCATGTCGTTGAATTGGGCAAGATGCTGCCCCGTTTCTATGAGGTGCGCGGCTGGGATGAAAATGGCGTGCCGACAGAAGAAAAATTGGCGGCATTGGGATTGAGTTAGCAGATTGGTAACTACTCAACCTATCAATTATTTCACGTATCTTCTCAATAAATCGTAGACAAGACTTGACAAATTTCATCAGTACTTTATTTTACACGAGTATCATTAGGAAAATTTGTCAAGTCTCCCCAGAATATTGAGAAGATACTATTTCACCACAAAGAAGCAAAGATCACAAAGAAAATCTTAAAAAACTTCGTGTTCTTCATATCTTGGTGGTTAATTTGGACGTAACTTCTCAATATTTTGGGGTGACTACAACGGATGAAAGAAATAAACGGATGGTGCAGTCGAGAAAATATCCATTCATTTTCATAATCCGCTGTAGTCATACTAAAAACAAAATAATTTCCCCGCTTTTTTGAGAAGATACATTTGGACAATAGCTGAGTAGTTACGCAGATTGCAGGAAAAGAGGACATGGTTCATAAATCGAAAGTTTTGCTTTACAATTTGTGAAGAAAATAGAACGCAGATGACGCAGATTCTCAGAGTAAACGCAGATAAAACAAAGAAATCTGCATCCTATCCCTCTATCTCTATCCTCTATCCTCTATCTCTAGCTCTAGCTCTAGCTCTATCCTCTATCTCACACAATGCTGACTATTGTTACGATTAACCTGCATGGGCGGGAGAGATGGTTGAAGCGACGGCCGTTACTCATCGCTCAACTGTTGCCCATCACGCCTGATGTCATCGCTCTGCAAGAGGTTGACTTTTTTATCGGGCAGGGGCGATGGGTGCGGACGCAGTTGAATGAGCGGTTGAAAGTGCAAGACCATCACGGAAAACCGACTCCTTCTTACCGTCTCATCCAAAAACGGAACGGATTGGCGGCCAAAGGGGTTGCCATCCTGTCACAATTGCCCTTATTATCGTATGATGCGTTGCCGCTGGGCGGCGGACAGACAGCGTTGCGCGTCAATCTGGAGTTACCATCCCGCAAGACGGTTGATGTGGTGACGATGCAATTGAATTTGACCCCATACGCCATCGAAGGCCGTGCCGATCAGGTCACGGCGATGATGGGATGGATGCGGAGCCATCGCCGAACGCGCTTGCAAATCGCGGCTGGCGATTTCAATGAGTCAGCAAATGGATTGGCGATCCGACGGATGAAGGACGGGTTTCGCTCGGCGTATGAAGCGGCAAACGGCCGTGAACCGACAGCAACCTACCCAACGGCCGTTGTGCAAGAAAATGTAACTGCCGTTTGCCGTGATTACATCTTTCTCTCTCCCGCCATAAAGCAGGTACAATCAGCCAAACTATGCTGCAAAAAAAACACCGACACCGCCCCGCACCTATACCCATCAACCCACGTCGGCCTATTCACCGAATGCAAAGTGTAAAGATAGAGAATGGAGATGGAGATGGAGATAGAGTGTAGAGATAGAGATAGAGTATGGAGATGAAGAATGGAGTATGGAGTGGAGTATGGAGTATGGAGTGCAATACCTTTCAAATAAGGATTTTGACCGTCAAAATCGGCGTGTCTTTTTGGCTGTTTACTCTGGTAGCGAGGTTTCCAAAACCGCTCAGTTTTCGCCACTTTCGGCTTATTTGAAAGGTATTGGTATTAAGTGTACGCTGTAGAATGCAACGCCAAAAATATCCCCTCTATCTCTACACTCTATCTCTACACTCTATCTCTATCTACAACGTATGAACGAATTTATCACAATCATCGCCCCAGTTTATAATGAGGAACCTGTGCTGCATGAACTGTACCGCCGTATTGCGGCGGTGATGGATGGCGCGGGCGAAACATGGGAATTGATTCTAGTTGATGATGGCAGTCGTGATAACTCCGCCTCCATTATTGCTGAATTACACAAGAAAGACGGCCGTGTAAAAGGAATTAGTTTTTCGCGCAATTTTGGCTTTCAGGAGGCGGTGACGGCCGGGATGCGGTATGCAAGCGGCGATGCGGTCGTCCTGACCGATGCCGATCTGCAAGATCCGCCTAAAGTGATTCTGGAAATGATCGGCAAATGGCGCGAAGGGTATGATGTCGTCTACGGCGTACGTGCAGAGCGTGAAGGGGAGACATGGCTCAAACTATTCACCGCCAAAGCGTTCTATCGCGTCATTCATCGTATCACCAGCGTCAACATTCCGCTCGATACGGGCGATTTCCGCCTGATGGATCGCAAAGTGGTCAATGCGATTGGCCGCATGAATGAACGGAATCGCTTTTTGCGGGGGATGGTTCCATGGGTCGGATTTAAGCAAGTCGGCGTATATTTTAATCGTGCGCCGCGTTACGCTGGTGAAGCCAAATATAGCTCTTATCGCAAAATGTTCCGCTTTGCGCTGGATGCGATCACCAGTTTTTCTTATGTGCCGCTGCAATTGGCAACATACGTCGGCTTTTTCATCGCTCTGCTGGCGGGATTGGCGATTGTGGCGGTCATCATCATGCGCCTTTTTGTGCCTGACACGCAGTTAACAGGGCAAGCGACCACGCTGGTGGCGGTGCTGTTTTTGGGCAGTATTCAACTAATCAGTCTGGGAATCATCGGCGAATATCTGGGACGGATTTATGATGAGGTGAAGGGACGGCCGTTGTATTTGACAGAAAAGACGTGGGGAATGGACAGAATTGATAATTATTAATGGGTAATCGGGTGCGTGCAATGGGAATAACGATTGTGGGATTGGGGCCGGGCGACGGCCGTTTGTTGACGAGAGAAGCGTGGGATGTATTGAATAGGGCGGGGACGGTTTATTTTCGTACCGAACGGCACCCAGCCGTTAATGATTTGCCAGTAAAGATCATCCGTAAAAGTTTCGATTATCTATATAACGGTGCCAATACTTTTGACGAAGTGTACAGCCAAATTACCGATGAACTCCTTCGCTTGGGAAAGGAAACGGAGATTGTGTACGCCGTTCCCGGCCATCCATTTATTGCTGAGTCCACCGTCACCCGTCTGGCGGCAGAGGCAGAAAAAGCGGGAATCCCAATCCGCATTGTCGAAGGATTGAGCTTCGTTGAGCCATCCCTCACCGCCATCGCCAAAGACGGGCTGGACGGATTACAGCTTTTTGATGCGCTTGAAATAGTCACCTGTTACCATCCGCCGCTCAACGCCGATGTCCCCGTTTTGCTGGCGCAAGTGTACAGCCGTCGCGTGGCGGGGGAGTTAAAATTGGCATTGACGGCCGTTTACCCCAACGAACATCCCGTCACCCTCATCCACGCCGCTGGATTTCAGCAACAACGCATTGAGGAAATGCCGCTCTACGCCATCGACCAGAGTCAAAAGATCGACCATCTCACCAGCTTATACATCCCGCCGCTGCCCCTCGCCGCCGACCTGCAAAGTTTGGCCGATATAGTGGGCATTTTGCGTGCGCCCGGCGGTTGCCCATGGGATCAAGAGCAAACATCCCAATCATTACGCAGCAGCTTTTTGGAAGAGTCCAGCGAAGTGTTGGACGCGATTGACAACGACGATCCCGATAATCTGCGCGAGGAATTGGGCGATTTGCTCTTCCACATCATCATGCAAATCCAAATCGCCAAAGAGGGGGGCGACTTCACCCTTTCTGACGTGATCGGCGGGATCAATCGTAAGCTCATATTCCGTCATCCCCATGTGTGGGGCGATGTAACTGTGGCTGACAGCGACGACGTGCTGAAAAATTGGGAAGTATTAAAAAAAGCGGAAAAGGGGCGTGTATCTGCCTCTTTGCTGGACAATATCCCCAACGCATTGCCCGCGCTGGCACAGTCGCAAAAAGTGCAGGATCGCGTTCGCAGAATCGGCTTTGATTGGCCTGCGATTGACGGCGTTTACGGCAAATTGCAGGAAGAGATTGTCGAGGTGCAGGAAGCGGTCACGCAAGCTGAAAAGGCAGACGAGCTAGGGGATGTGCTGTTTGTGGCGGTCAACCTTGCCTCATGGCTGGGCGTAGATGCGGAGAGTGCATTACGCGGCGCGACCCGCAAATTCAGCCGTCGTTTCCGAAAATTAGAGGAGATGACGGCCGTTCGCGGGCAAAAAATGGAAGGGCTTGACCTTTCCGTTCTGGAAGAACGCTGGCAAGAGGTCAAACGGATAATGGTGGAAGAGGATGGAGAGTAGAGAGGGGGGGGATTTATTTTGCGTGAAAAGCTCTTTATACTTTTAGGGTGCCCTCTCCACAGATAAATCATACGTATCTTCTCGATAAATCGTGGACAAGACGTGACAAATTTCATCAACACTTTATTTTACACGAGTATCATTAGGAACATTTGTCAAGTCTCCCCAGAATTAATTGGAATTGCTGAGAATACTGAGAAGATACAATCATACCATTTTAATTATGGATAAATTGTGCGGGCTTCATACAGATTTTATTGGGCAAGAGTATCGTTATGTCAAGGTGACTGGCTCTACCAATGATGATTTGCGTGCGTTATCTACGCAAGAGCAGCTGCCCGATGGGACTGTGTTGCTGACAAGCCATCAAACGGCGGGCAAGGGGCGATTGGGGCGGAGATGGGAAGCCGCGCCTGACACATCTCTGCTTTTTTCGGTGCTGTTGCGGCCTGAGTGGGCGGCTGATCGGGCGGGCTGGGTGACGATGTTGACGGCAACGGCCGTTACCAAAGCGATCGCAGCCATCACCAGCTTGCAAACGGCGATAAAATGGCCGAACGACATTATGATTTTCCATGATGGCTTATGGCGCAAGACAGGCGGGCTGCTGTTGGAAGGAAGCATGGAAAACGGCCGTTTGCAACAAGCGATTATCGGTATCGGCCTCAATGTCAATATGAGCGCAGCCCAGCTTCCCGATGCAATCACCCCGCCGACCTCCCTTTCCTTAGCGCAAGGGGAAGAAATTTCGCGTATGGAACTGCTCAACAACATTTTAACCACTCTTGAACAGATGTACCTTTCCGCCCAAAGCGAACAATCACCCCGCCCCGCATGGGAAAAGCAGCTCATCACCATCGAGCAAACGGTGACGGCGACGACGCGCTCTGGGCAAATATATGTTGGTATGGCCGAAAGTTGTGACGAATACGGCCGTTTACTCATCCGCGACGACGCTGGCACGCTCCACCCCATCGCCGCCGCTGACGTAACTTTGCGGAAGAGCAAGTAACCAGTTTGCAGGTACGCAAGTCCCTACTGCCAACTTGCAAACCTGCCGACTTGCACACTTGCACGCTTGCAAACTTGCACACTCTAAAATGCACCCTTTTTTGAATATTTCAACACGATTGCGTACTCGTTTATTCTTTGTTTTTACTGGCTGGACATTGTTGGTCACGGCCGTTTTTCGTTTTCTTGATCGACCGCTCCGCACGGCGGCGGCTCCAACGGGGATTGTCTCCTTTGAATTGGCACGGACAACGGCCGTTGCTCAATCCATCCTCAACTCATGGGATGCGACAGCACATCTCTATGCAGGGCTAAGTTTGGGGCTGGATGGACTGTATCCCCCGTTATATGGGACGGCGATTGGGCTGGCTTGTGCGGCAACGGCCGTGCGCCTGCAGGGGCGATTGGGCTGGACGGCCGTCGGCCTCTGGTTGACATGGGGCATCACCGCCGCCGTACTATTCGATTATATCGAAAATATCGCGCTGACGGCACAGCTTTTAGGCGGAATGGCTGACTGGTTGCCGATGATCGCTTGGGGAACGGCCGTGATCAAATTCAGCATCATCGTCGCCGCCCTGCTATACCTCATTCTCGGCTTATTCGTCCCCGCCACAAAAAAATAATTATTCCCACAAGCAGCATGACATAAAACAAAAACGAATTGGTATCCTTGTCATAAAATTGGTATCATTGTCCTAGAACTTAGAAATGAGGATTAAATAAAACCAGAAACTTCCATCTGTCATTCCCCCGCCTTCGCGGAGCCTGCCCTTATGAAGATGGGAGAATGACAACTTTGGTAGTTAAATAAATCCTCGTTCCTTAACAATATGGGCGCAGTCATATCGGGCGATTCGCTGGGTCGCCCAAAGATTACATAGGGAAAACTCGTAAATAATTATGGCCAAGGTGACAGGCACTTGACAAATACCTGTCACTGAAAGTCCAAAGTTAAAAACGAACCTTCCCATAGTATGGAGGCACGAGATGAGCTTATTTGAAGATTATGATGAAGATTTTGATGACATAAACAGCGAGGATGCTGGCGATGATTTTGATTACGACATGGATGAGGGGGATGAATTCGACCAATTCCGTGACGACGATGATGATCCGTTTGCCGATGATAATGATGACTCTGTTCAAAGTAGCGGCGGCACCGTTTCCAGCTATTTAGGCCAATTCACCGCTGGTCAACGCTTAATTCTGGTTTTCTTATTACTCCTTGATTTTATTGCCATCGGCGGCGCATTGATGGTCGTTATGGGCGTGATTTAGGGTATAAAACAGAGGCTTGATCTCTTCAAAAAGCCAGCGTTCCACATCCATACCCCCTTTATCGGGGAAACAAAAAGGTCAGCCGTGACACGGTTCTCATCATGTGACGGTTGACCTTTTTGTTTGGAACAGCATTGTTTTCATCAGATTTTTTGGGCGACCCAGCGAGTCGCCCCTGCCATATCCCCCCCGTAGGGGCGACCCGCTGGATCGCCCACTCTCATTTTTTGATCCAATAGGTCGCCATTTCATCTATAAATGGCGTTTGGGGCATGATGATGAGAATGCTGTCTCCTTCTAGCAACCATTCGCCTTGATTTAAGCTGTTTAATGGTAAATTCTCTACCGTGCCGTCATGCACCCATTGCACGCTCCACTGTTGTGGCAATTGCCAGCCCGTTTGTATAAAGCCGACCGCCTGCCAATCGGAGGGCTGCTCCCCATCATCCATATACAGCAACTCTGGAATGGCGATATTATCTATCGCAAAGCCGCGCCCGTTCACGGCCGAATCTGTCAACAGATCAAATCGAATGATGACCTCTTCGCCGACGTAATTATTAAGCGAAACCTCTTCGCTGACCCAGCCGAAAGAGCTGTTTTTCTCATTGGCCGATTTGCCATTCCAGCCCGGCCCGTACTCACCAGCAGAGATATGTTTCGGCACTAATAATTGCCAATTTGCACCGCCGTCGGTAGAGATGGTGAGATAGGTGTAATCCCAATCCTTTTCCAGATCGTACCATGTGTCGAATGTTAATGTCGCGCTGTTGAGCGTTCTGAGGTCAAACGGCCGTTGTAACACCGCATCCACATCATCCACCGATGGCGCGTACCAAAACTGCCCCCCATCTGGCGGCGCATTATCAATAAGCGGGGCGGCCGTATCGCCGACAAAAGAGAGCGTCGTCGGATCACTCATATCCAAGCTGATATAATGGACACCAAATTGACCGAGTTCATTCACCTCATCATAAGCGGCATTGCCAATACCGTATTGGATAGCGACATCATCCAGATCAATCGCCGCATACCCATATCGGCCGTTAGGGGCATCCAGATAATTGGCCGCCGCCCAATCGGCGGTAAATTGCTCTAGCGAACGATCTGGAGCGTAAAGTTCCAATATATCCCGCACAGCCAATAACCCATTCGCCGAGTGATGGGACAACGCCTGCACTCCTTCATCCCCTAATTGCTCCCAAATGTAGACGGCGTATAGATACGCATTGGCGTAATGTGCATCTACAGTATCCTCGTCACTATCCCATTCATTGAGCCGTGTTTCGGGGGCGATGAGGTAATCATACGCATCAACTGTCTCCAATCCCACGTAAATCTCAGCCAATTGGGACAATCCTTCGTTCATCCAAGACGGCTCGTTGGCATCCATATGCCATTGGATGAGATGCTGTATCTCGTGAACGAGCGTGCCGTCATATAAAGGTTCGCTTGTCTCAAGATTGCTCATCACCATAAAAATGAGTTCTTGCTCATTGGAATCGGTGTAAATAGTGCGCGGGTATTCGTTGGTGTCAATAAACCAGCCCAGTTCGCTATCATTATTTTCTCCGTCAATATGTAAGATAGAAAAGTGGGGATCGCCATCTATTCCTGGTGTCCAGACATCGCCAAAAAGGGTGGTCAGACGGGGGAGATACTCATTTTCCAACCGATCTGCGGCGGCGCGTATTTCCGCTTTGTTCAAATTCAGCCCGTCTTCCATCCAAAAATAGATGTGATCGGTGATGTACAGCAAATGGGCGGAATGCGTCCCTTCGTTGCTCGCAAAGGTGCGTGCGTCGCCGATACTGTATGGGGGGGTGTTACGGATACGGTCGCCCAAATTTTTACTGCTTAGACGAACGGCCGTTTCGTAAAAATCATGCGCTGGATACTCCCCTTCATACAACCGTATCAAATCTCCGCCTGCGCGGGGAGGGATGGGGGCTTGTTCGATGCGTTTGGGAATGGCGAGATGGGTCAGGGGTGGGGCGGCATCAGTCGGTGGCGATGTGGGCGTGTTGGCGGCTGCTATCGGCGTGCTGATCGCATCGTTCTCTGAATTGACGGAAACGGCCGTCGGTGTGGAGCTTGCGATAGCGGTGATGGTATTGGTGGGAACGGCCGCAGATGCACTTACTGGCGTTGCCGTATCAAACGCGCCATCCTGATCGGCTGCATATACAATCAATCCCACGCTCACAGCACAGACACAGCAAATACAAGTAAAGGCCAACAAACAGCCGCCCAATGCAAGCCATTTTGTGTTATTTGTTGAGGGTTGAGTTTCGATCATAGGTATAGGGGTATCTTCTCAGTATTCTGGGGAGACTTGACAAATTTTCCTAATGATACTCGTGCAAAATAAAGTGCTGGCGAAATTTATCAAGTCTTGTCCACGATTTATTGAGAAGATACGTATAGGGGTATGCAAGCGGGCATGTTTGCCGCTTACTTACTTCAAAGTCGTGCCAATAAAGGTCGTCCGTCCACGAATGAACTCTGTGACTTCCATTGCGCGTTTGCCAGCTAGTTGGATTTTTTCGAGTTGCAAGATGCCGCTGCTGGTGCAAACGGCCGTTATGCCCCGTTTTTTATCATGCAAGACCTCACCTGCTTCGCCGTTCCACTGTTCGGCGAGCGGCTTTGCGCTCAAAATTTTGAGCGGCTTGCCGTCCCAACGGGTAAACGCGCTCGGCCATGGGGTCATGGCGCGAATACGACGGTCGATCTGCATGGCCGTTTCTCCCCAATCCAACACCCCATCTTCCTTTGAAATCATCGGTGCATAGGTGGACAATCTGCTGTCTTGGGGGGTCGCTTGCAAGCGGCCTTCTATAATTGATGGCAGATGGCGGCGCAACATCTCTGCGCCAAGTGCGGATAGGCGATCATGGAGGGAGACGGCCGTTTCATCTTCATGCAATGGTATCGCTTCGCTGACGAACATCCCGCCCGTGTCCAATCCCTTATCCATCTGCATCAGCGTCACCCCGCTTTCCGCATCGCCGGCAAGAATCGCGTGCTGGATGGGGGACGCGCCGCGCCATCGAGGCAGCAGTGACGCATGGACATTGAGGCAGCCTAAGGGCAGCATTTGGAGGAGAAACGGCCGTAATATCTGTCCAAAAGCAGCCGCGACGATGAGATCGGCGTTCCATTCACGCAGGGGGGTGACGGCCGCTTCTGTTCGCAAAGAGTTTGGTTGATAGACGGGGATATTAGCCGCCAAAGCGGCCTTCTTCACCGCCGAAAAATGGATTTTCTTGCCTCGTCCCGCCCGTTTGTCAGGCTGAGTCACCACACCGACGACCTCTTGCATTTCAATGAGGGTGTTCAGCGCAGGCACGGCAAAATCAGGCGTTCCCATAAAAATTATTTTAATCATGCAAGAAGTATATCAGTAACCGGTGTCACTCTCCATACCTGACAAGGTTTTTAATAGCCGCTACTATATCTTCTCAAGAATTTAAGGAAAACGACATGGTTCAAAAGTATCCTCTCAACAAATCGTGGACAAGACTTGATAAATTTCAGCAGCACTTTAGAAAATTTGTCAAGTCTTTGCCCCAATTTATTGAGATGTTACGAATGAACCATGTCAGGAAAACACGTTTATAACGCATAAGTCACGTCCATTCTGAGGCATCCAATTCATCATATACGTATTTTTCACATTGAAACCATGCTAGTACGGTGTACAATAGAGGCCATGTTAAATAAAAAAGCTGTTATCGTCTATATTGAAGATCACCGCCCTAGTCGGCTTTTAGTTGAACATTTGCTTGAACGTCGTGGATATGACATTTATACTGCCGAAAATGGATTAGATGGCATTACCCTTGTACGTGAGAAAAAACCGGAATTGGTGTTGTTGGATATCAACCTGCCAGACATAAGCGGGCGTGATATCAGCACGCGGTTACGCGGTATTGAGGGGTTTGCCGAAACGCCGCTCATCGCGCTAACGGCCGATGCCAGTCCGGGCAGCCGTGAGATGGCATTGTCCGTCGGCTGTACGGGTTTCCTCACCAAGCCTATTGATGTCCCCACTTTTGCCTCCAAAATTCAAGAGTTTTTAGACGGCCGTGCTGAAATTTTAGGTGACGCTGAGAAAAGTCGCAATCTGGAACTCCACGCCCAAGATTTAGTCAAACGATTAGAAAAAAATATCCGCAATTTAGAAGCGGCCAACCGTCGTCTGCGTGAACTTGACAGCTTAAAAAGCGATTTTATCGTCATGGTTTCCCATGAATTGCGTACCCCGTTGACATTGATCAGCGGGTACACCTATCTGCTCGACGCTCAAATAGGCGCAGACCAAGATATTTCGCATGACACGCTGTCCAGCATTTCTACAGGGCTAAATTCAGGAATGCAGCGGATGCAAGAAGTGATCAACGAGATTATCCATGTCTCTCATATCACGTCAGGAACATTAGATTTATCGTTGGGGCCGGTGCGTATTCCAATCATGTTGGAAATGATAGAAAAAGAGTTTGCCCCCATTTGCAAAAAGCGAAATTTAACACTGGTTATCCACGATACCAAGAAGTTACCGCTCATCGAAGCGGATGGGACGCGATTACGAACGGCCATTGAAAACGTACTCGGTAATGCCGTCAAATATACGCCTGATGGAGGGCATATCGCCATCACCGTCAATGAAATTCCCGACATGGGAACGATTGACATCATCGTCCGCGATACGGGTATCGGCATCCCCTCTGGTGAATTACGCAATATCTTTGAACAGTTCTATATGCTGGGCAAGATCAAGCATCATTCCAGTAGCAAATCCGCATTTGGCGGCGGTGGGCTGGGTATTGGCTTATCCATCACCAAAGGGATTATTGAAGCACACAACGGCCGTGTTTGGGCTGAAAGCAAAGGGCGGGATGAAAAGAATTTACCGGGATCGGCCGTCCACCTCATACTGCCCATCTCGCAAAATAAATCTAAATAAGAATTAGACTTTTATTACTTAGGGAAAACTCGTAAATAACTGTGGACAAGGTGACAGGCACTTGGCAAGTGCCTGTCACCTGAAAGTCCAA
>WFSA01000292.1 GCA_015486215.1 Anaerolineae bacterium
CATTGCGCGATGGCTGATGCCGATGGTGAGGAAAGCGTGCGGGTCTATTTCGGCTGCGACGCGCTTGACGGCGTTTACTTGTGGACGGTATAACGTACACATGACCATATGTCGCTGCTGTCGTGAATATGCCCCTGTGATTTTCCAATAGCTCACTCCGCGTCCTGTTTTTTCCATCAATGCCTCTGACATGCGGCGCGGATGAGAGGTCACGATGGTGGCGGTGCGTGTACTGCTCGGCCCTTCCAGCGTATAATCAGATGCTATTCCTTGCAAAAATAGTACCAAGAAGCCGTATAAGGCGATTTCCCAGCCAAAGACGACTCCGGCCGTGAAGATGATAACGCCGTCAGTGATAAAAAAGAGCTGGCTCAACGGCAATCCTGTTCGTTGTTGTAATATGCGGGCGATGATGCCCGTGCCGCCAAAGGTGCTGCCCGCACGATACACTATCCCCGAACTGATACCGCCGAGTATGCCCGCATAAATACTGTTGAGTAGTAGATCATCGCTCAATGGGTATTGGGGCATCCAGATAGGCAGATAGACGGTAAAAACATCTATCGCCACTGAGAAAACGGCCGCTGCAAACAATGTCCGCAACACAAACCGCCATCGTCCTAATTGGTAATATCCTAGAATGAGTAAGGGGGTGTTCATCACCATATAGGTCACACCGACAGGCCAACCTGTGAAATGATTGATGATGAGACTAATACCAGATAAGCCGCCAGAAACGATATTATCAGGCATTTGAAAAACAACATATGCCCATGCGCCCAATAGTGCGCCCGCTGTCAACATCGTTCCTACTTGAACAGTATGTCCCGCCTGCCGCCATCGCGCCGAATGGGTAATTGCGTGTAATTTATCTTTCATTGTATGAGGTGCATGTTTGCAAGTGTGCAGGTTTGCATACATGCACACTTGCTGCTTGCAAACCTGCCGCTTGCATACTTCTTACGCGTTAATAAATCCTTGTGCGGTGAGTAGTTCAGCGTTTAAGATTGAGCCGCTGGCTGCGCCGCGTAAGGTGTTGTGTGCTAATGCGATGAATCGTATATCGTTGACGGGGCAGGGGCGAACACCGCCGACTGTCCATGCAAGTCCGTTGCCTGTTTTGGCATCTTTGATCGGCTGCGGCCGGTCAGCTTCGGGGCGATAGACGAGGACGGGGGTGGGCATACTGGGCAGTTGTTGGCAAATTTCGGGCGGCTGCCACGTCTTGAACAGTTCGATCGCCTCTTCGGCGGTCACACGACGGCCGAGTTTTGTCGACACGCTGCCGACATGTCCATCAACGACGGGAACACGGTTCGCTTGTGCGCTGACTTTGAATGGGGCAGGGATGATTGTGCCGTCTTGATATGTTCCGCACAGCTTTATCGGTTCGCTTTCCAGCTTACTATCTTCGCCGCCGATGTGAGGGAGAACATTGCCCAAAATGTCGAGTGACGGGATGCCCGGATAGCCTGCGCCGGAGATCGCTTGCAGGGTGGTGATAACGGCCGTTTCTAACCCAAACGCTTCCTGCAAAATTTTCAACGGCATGACAATACTCGTCGTTGAGCAGTTCGCATTTGCCACGATAAATCCATCCCACCCATACGCCTTTTGTTGATGCGGGATCAACGCCGTGTGGGTCGGGTTCACTTCGGGAATTAGCAGTGGTACATACGGATCCATGCGAAATGGGGAAGCGTTTGTCAGCACGATATGCCCCGCTTGGGCAAAAAGTGGTTCCAATTTTTGTGCTTGCGGAGTTGGTAATGCGGAAAACAGCACCCGTTCGTGCAGCGTCGGTTCTGTGGGCTGGACGATTAAATCAGCTGTCTCTTTTGGTGGATCACCATCAAGAAGCCAATTTACTCCGTCACCGTAGGGCTTGCCAATAGTTCGAGGTGACCCAGTAACGGCCGTTATCTGAAATAACGGATGGTTGGCTAGCTGCTCCACGAATCGTTGACCGACAGCACCTGTGGCTGCCAAAATACCTACGGGAATCTTCCTTCTCATTTTGTTTCACCTTCCTATATACATGCCCTCTATTGCGAGGATACCAAAAAAAATTAACGGGGGGAATGATGACACAAAGGGCAGGAAAATCAATAGAAGAAAGTAACAGTTAAAGAACCTGCTTGTTTGGATAGGTATCCTAACGCGGATAGAATTGATCCAGAGGAAAATTGAAGCGATTGTCAGAGAACGGCCGTTGGTATCTTCTCAGTATTCTGGGGAGACTTGACAAATTTTCCTAATGATACTGTAACTTCTCAATATTTCGGGGTGACTACAACGGATGAAAGAAACAAACGGATAGAGCAGTCGAGAAAACATCCGTTCATTTTCATGATCCGCTGTAGTCATACTAAAAACAAAATAATGTCCCCGCTTTTTTGAGAAGATACATGATACTCGTGTAAAATAAAGTGCTGATGAAATTTGTCAACTCTTGTCCACGATCTGTTGAGAAGATACGGCCGTTGCTTATTATGCTATAATGAGAGCCTTACGGGAATGGATTTTTAGGCCAATACCGTATCTTCTCAGTATTCTATGGTACTCGTGTAAAATAAAGTGCTGATGAAATTTGTCAACTCTTGTCCACGATTTATTGAGAAGATACCCAATACCTTTTAAATAAGGATTTTAACAGTCAAAATGTAAGACTCCACTGAATTTACTCCATTTCGGTGACTTGCTAAAAATCGCACAACAGCAAGCAAATCAAGCCTGCATCGTGTGTAAATGAGCCGCAATGAGACGCATAAATAAATTGTGCTTTATATGTCAAAATTTTCACGAAAACAGCACACTCAACCACCGATTTTACAAAAATGGCCTTTTTTCAGTGGAGTC
>WFSA01000293.1 GCA_015486215.1 Anaerolineae bacterium
CATCTTGCAAATGGTGCTAGACACCACCCTCACCCCACGCCTGATTGACAAGGGGCAGGCCATCTCATTTCGGGATGCGGCGGGTCAAACCATTTTACGCTACGACCAACTCCACGTTTACGATGCCGACGGGGTGGAACTGCCCGCCTTGTTTGAGTTGGTTTCTTCTCCGCTCAATCCCCTCCGCTGGGGAGGAAGACTGAGGGAAGTTGGAGGGGGGCAAGATTTCTACACTCTCAACATTCTCATCAACGCCGCTAACGCCCACTACCCCCTGACCGTTGACCCCCTGCTCACCACGCAAGTCGCCAAACTTACCGCCACTGATGGCGCAGAGGATGACAGATTTGGCTATGCCGTCTCCGTCAACGGGGATACGGTCGTCGTCGGGGCACCTTATGACGATGACAAGGGGAACGATTCTGGCTCGGCCTATATTTTCAGCCGCAATCAGGGGGGAGACGATGTCTGGGGGCAGACCGCCAAACTCATCGCCGCTGACGGCGCGGCGAACAACTGCTTCGGCTGGTCTGTCTCCGTTAACGGGGATACGGTCGTCGTCGGGGCACTTTATGACGATGACAAGGGGAACGATTCTGGCTCGGCCTATATTTTCAGCCGCAACCAGGGGGGCGTCGATACCTGGGGGCAAACCGCCAAACTCACCGCTACCGACGGCGCGTCGTATGAGTACTTCGGTGCCTCCGTCTCCGTCAGCGGGGATACGGTCGTCGTCGGGGCACCTGTTGATAATGACAACGGCTCGGCCTATATTTTCAGCCGCAACCAGGGGGGGGCCGATAACTGGGGGCAAACCGCCAAACTCACCGCTACCGACGGCGCGGTGTACGACGAGTTCGGCATCTCCGTTTCGGTCAGCGGGGATATGGTCGTCGTCGGAGCGTGGCATAACAATGACAAGGGGAGCAATTCCGGCTCGGCCTATATTTTCAGCCGCAACCAGGGGGGGGTAGATAACTGGGGGCAAACCGCCAAACTCACCGCTGCCGATGGCGCGGTAAATGACCTCTTCGGCGGGTCTGTCTCGGTCAGTGGGGATACGGTCGTCGTCGGAGAGCCTTTTGACAATGACAAGGGGGACGATTCCGGCTCGGCCTATATCTTCGGCCGCAATCAGGGGGGAGACGATGTCTGGGGACAAACCGCTAAACTCACCGCCGCTGACGGCGCGGTGGATGATCTCTTCGGCGAGTCTGTCTCGGTCAGCGGGGATACGGTCGTCGTTGGGGCATCTTTTGACGATGATAAGGGGAGCTATTCTGGTTCGGCCTATATTTTCAGCCGCAACCAGGGGGGGGGAGATAACTGGGGGCAAACCACTAAACTCACCGCCGCTGACGGCGCGGTGGATGATACCTTCGGCGGGTCTGTCTCGGTCAGCGGGGATACGGTCGTCGTCGGGGCATCTTTTGACGGTGATAAGGGGAGTAATTCTGGCTCGGCCTATATTATGGTGAACAGTTTTAGCATCTACCTGCCCTTGATTTTGAATCGCTAGGATTAGACATGGTTCATTTTTAACATAATCATCTTTACAGTATCTTCTCAATAAATCGTGGACAAGACTTGACAAATTTCATCAGCACTTTATTTTACACGAGTATCATTAGGAAAATTTGTCAAGGTTGTAGGGGGGGACGGTGCGGTACAGCGGCGGGTGAAAAGTTGTCATCTCCGCCCCCATCCCCAATAGGAATGTCATCAATAGCGCGTCCATATTCAGAGTGCGTCAGCGTGGTCAGTTCACGCATTAACGGCCATAATGTTGATGGTATTGTGCTGTCCCCCCGCTTGATTCTATGACGATGTGTTTTGCCGTCATCTATCAGTACGGTATATTCAAATTGGTCGGCTATGGAAGAGGAAACGGCCGTTTCCGATGGTAATTCAAAAAAGTCAGCCTGAGTGACGAGTGTTCGTAATGCAGTCGCCTTTTCATGGGGCAAAACGGCCGTATCCACCATCCGCATAATAGATCGCCCCATAAATCCACCTGTACGCTTAAAATAAATTTCCATCATACCCTCTTCTCACCCTCGCGCACTTCTGTTATCGGCAAACTACATCATCTGCTGTTCACCCCTTATCTCAACAAAAACAGTAATGATTTCAACGTGGGGCGGCAGCCCATCGCTGTATTTTCGGACGGTAATGGCGGCGGCGGGGTAACGGGTATGGTGGGTGCAGGGGTGATGCCAACGGCCGTCCATCCATTGTACACTGCCTCCTGCTCCAAACTGTTCGTCCCGTATAGATCGGCGGCAGCTTGATGGGTCGCGTCAGCTGCATCCTGAAAAGTTGCCCGTGTCCCTAATTTGCTTTGCAAAACAGTATACCAGATGCGCCCCGCCTTTTCCCACGCAGAGCCGCCCATCTTGATAGCCGCCACATAAAAAGCGTGATTGGGAATACCAGAATTAACGTGTACGCCGCCGTGATCATCGGTAGTGACGATATACTGATCCATGTGGGCTGGCTGTGGGTCTTTACCCAGCACGCGGTCATCATACGCCGTGCCCGGTGCTTTTAACGAGCGTAACGCTTCCCCATTTACATTCTTGGTGAGCAGTTCTGCACCGATGAGCCAATCCGCCTCAACGGCCGTTTGCCCCAATTTCCACTGTTTAACCAGTGAGCCAAAAATATCAGAAAACGCCTCGTTTAATGCCCCCGCCTGACCTTCATAAACTAATCCAGCCGAAAATTGGGTCACCCCATGCACTAATTCATGTCCGATTATATCAAGCGCGACGGTGAAGCGGTTGAACAGCCGCTGCCCTTCAGGCAAATCTTCGTCCCCATCACCGTACACCATCTGACGGCCGTTCCAAAACGCATTGTCATACCCGACGCGATAATGCACCGTCGAATCTAATCGCAATCCATGCCCGTCAACGGAGATATGATCATACACCTGCTCGAACAGATCGTAGGTCGCGCCCGCGCCCGCGTACGCCTCGTCAACGGAGAGATCACCTGTCGGCGGCTCCCCTTCGCTCCGCACCTGTTGACCGGGCAAGATATTTTGTTCAGCCGCTGAGTAGATGATGCGATTCTTGGATGGCATAGAGGCCGTGCGTCCAACGGCCGTTGCCGGTACGGCCGTCGGGCGTGCCGCCCGTCGTTCACGCACAGCGACAGAATGCGCCAAATTATTCATCGCATATTGCCGCTGTTCCGATGTGCCATTCTCCATGATATTTTCCAACATATAGCTGGGAACAATACAAAAAAACGGATCTCTATGACTCATTAGGTGCTTCTCCTCAAGACTGTTTGGACACAGATTCTACAGATAAACACGGATAAAAAAACGAATGTAACTCATCCGTGAAACCCGTGTAATCTATGTCCACTTCTAAAAAATCTACCTACAGTCGCCCCCCACTTCTTATTTTTCTTGTGCCATTATCTCATACTTGGTGCTAAATTGTACACCTGCAGCGGCAAACATAATACTAGCTGAACAATACTTCTCTTTTGTTAATCTGATCGCATCCTCGACCGCTTTCTCATCTACATCACCAGTAATCGTATAAAACAACTCTGCATCAGTATACACCGCTGGAATCACATCTGCCCGTGTGCCGATGATTTCGACCTCAACGCCGACAATCGCTTTCCGCTTCTTTTTGAGAATCATCACAATGTCAACGGCCGTACACCCAGCAACTCCCGCCAATAAAAATTCCATCGGGCTGCCCCCATGCGTCCCCGCGTTTCCGCTCATCTCAAATTCATACCCCGATCCCAAAACGGCATGAAACTCCATCCCTTCCCCCGTCCAAACAGCACGGGCACTTTTTGTATTCTTACTCATTCATTCTCCTGAAATGCAAATGAGCAGGTTTGCAAGTTTGCAAGTATGCAGGTCGGCAAGTTTGCACCCACTTGCATACTTGCAAACTCCCTACCCGCCGTAAATACGAATTAACTGCGTTTTAGCCATGATAAATTCTAATGTATCAATGTATGACAGCGCATTTTGGACAGCCGCTTCCTGCGTTTTGTGGGTGACGATGATAACCGCAACGGGTTCTTCCGTTTCGCCATGTTGAATCATGGAATAGATGCTGATCCCTTCATCGCCCAATGCTTTGGAAATTTGCGCCAGCACACCCACCTGATCGCGCACATTAAAGCGCAAATAATAACGGGTCATAATCTCGTCCATCGGCATCATATTGGCTGGCTGCAACCGCCCTTCAACGGCCGACAGCGGCGGAATCGGTGTCTGTTGCCCGCTCAATTGATAGCGGCACGCTTCAATAATGTCAGCCACAACGGCCGATGCGGAAGGATGCGATCCCGCGCCCTGTCCGTAGCTCAACGATGTTCCCGCGTAATCGCTGCTCAACGCGATGGCGTTATATGCGCCGCCGACAGAGGCCAGCATCGAATCATTTGGCACGAGGGCGGGATGGACATGTCCCTCAACACCATCCGCACTTTTTTTGCTGATCCCAAGCAGCTTAATTCTGTACCCCAGCTCATGCGCGTACTCAACATCGGCGGCAGTGACGGCCGTTATTCCCTCCACATACATCTCGTCAAAAGAGAACAGCCCATTAAAGGCGATATTCATCAAAATGGTCAACTTATGCCCCGTATCGATCCCTTCAATATCGAAAGTGGGATCCACTTCGGCATACCCCAGCTCTTGCGCCCCCGCGAGTGCCGCGTCAAAACTACTCCCTTCCTCCGTCATACGGCTGAGGATATAGTTCGCCGTCCCGTTCATAATGCCCGAAATCTCGTACACCTGATCGCCCGCAAATCCTTCGCGCAAGGTGCGGATGATGGGGATACCCGCACCGACGCTACATTCAAAGCCGATGGGATTATTTTGCTTATATGCCGCCTCAAAAATTGAAATCGAGCGCACGGCCAGCAACGCTTTATTGGCTGTCACCACCGCTTTTCCCGCCTGCATCGCGCTGATGATAATCTTCTCGGCCTCATCCAGCCCGCCGATCAATTCGACGACAATATCTATGCTCTCGTCCTGCAAAATTGTGTCCGGGTCATCGCTGATCATGATGCCGTCCAGATCGATCCCCCGATCTTTTTGTGGATTGGCGACAACGGCCGTTACTACCTCCACTTTTTTACCCACCCGACGGGTGATCAACTCTTCATTTTCTTGTAATTGCTCAATAACGCCGCGCCCGACAACGCCCACGCCAAATAATCCAATGCGAATTGTACTGCTCATAAAATTCTCCTTAGGGAAGGTTCGTTTTTAACTTTGGATATTGAGTATAATAGCCTTTTTCTGTATTTCAATTAAACGGAGACCATATTATGGGTATTGTATCGGGAATCGGAATTCCCGATACCTGCATGACAAGGGTTGCGGGAATTCCGATTCCCGCAACAAATAGTCTCAAAAGACTTCCGCCAGTGTGTACTAGTTATTCCCCTAGTTTGAGTATCGCCTCGCCATTCAGCCGTTCACCCGTTTGCGGGTCGTACAAGCCAATACGCAGTTCAGATGCGCCGCCGCCCATCTGTAACGGATGTATGTCTTTGACGATTTCATCGGGAAGCCAGCCCGTTGTCGGGCGTGTCCACCCAGACGGCTCGCCATCTGATTGGGTGATGATTTTTCCGTCGGCATCGAGAAGATGGAGGTAGATGCGGTAACTCACGGCCGTTTCCGCCTCAACCCGCCAAAAAATTGTCGTCGAAGAATCGGTGAACGATCCGCCCAATAAGGTAGCAAACAGCGTACCGTCAGGCGTGTAGAACGGGGTATCAATGGCCGTTTCCATATCAGGAACAGTGAAAACGCGCTCGGGAGCGGTAATCGTCAGCTTGCCCAGCTTGATGGATTGGCCACCCCATAGAACGCGCCAATTGTGCGTGCCATCGGACAGACCGGCGGGCAGGCGAAGGGTGTTCTCGGCGCGTAAACGTTCGCCTGGCTTGGCATCGGCGGCAAGGGGGACGGGTTTCTCCAACAGAACAGTCCCGTCATCAGCCAGCAGCTGCAAGATGGGCAAGCTGCCCATCTCCCCGTCAATATGCCATAATGTGGTGACACGGGCGGGGTCGCCCGGAGCCGCCTCCTTGCGGTCAAGACGGGAGCCGAGCAGACGCGTATGTTGAGAAACGGCCGTTTCCACCACCGCATCCATCCCCTCCTCTAATGGGCGATCCGTTCCCGTTGCCGCCTCGTCAACAATAAGTTCGGCCACCCGATGCGCCGCTACTGTCTGCTCTATATCGGAGCGCACCAGCCCGACATAGACAAAGTAACGGCCGGGCGGCGTGCCGTCCATCAACTCGACCACAAATTGATCCATCTGATAGCCGTCAATCGGCCACACATTCTGCCCCACAAAACGCCAATCGGGGGGACGGCCGTTGGCCACGCTCCAAACCGTCCCCGCTTCATCCACAATCTGCACGCCAACATCGTATGGCACGCCAATTTTTCGCTGTGGCTGCCAATACAAAGTCAGCGGGATGGGATCGGCTGAGGCGGCTGTCGCTGGGCTTTCCACGCTCAACAACCGCAGTTCGCCTGCATAATCGAAGGGGGTGATGGACGGCTTACCCAGCACGCCATCGGGCAAAAGGGTCGGACGGCGCAAAGGGGTGTCCACAACTGTGAAGAAAAGCCAGACAAGAATGAGAAGGACGGCCGTTAGCGGTAAAAAGAATAGTGATGATGAATTTGTGCTCGCTATGCGAATTTGCCCATCTCCATACCATCCTATCACTGCCAAGATAAGCAAAATCAGCACGGCAATAGAGCTGATCGCGATCCCAATCAGCCGCACTGTCGTCATCCCAAAGGTGAACGCCGTTTCATGCACGCCCGCAGAGAGGGGAATCGTGATCAACCCGTGCGGGCTGCTGGGGATGATAGGAATCTCCTCCCCGTCAACGACCGCTTTCCAGCCGGGGAAATAGAATTGGCGATAGGTGAGAGTCAGGGGGCGAACGGCCGTAATCGTGTACGTCGCGGCGATGGGATTCTCCTTATGCTGTGTCCAGATGAGGCCGTCCTGCGCTTGCAAACGGTCGGGATTGCCGTCGCTTAATAGGTCACCGCGCAACGGCTCTTGCGGCGGCAGTTCTTCCACCCATTCAGGCAGAAATTCGCCCAGCGTCGTCGTGCCGATGAGATAGGGCGGGATTTCGTCGCTCATCGCTAATCCCAAACTAACCTCTTCCGGCATCGCCGTGCGCGGCGGATAGAGCCACGGGATAGTAGAGATGATAACGAGCAGCGTCAGCAGGACAGTCGCGGTACGTGCGGGCGTTGTTGAGGCGGCCAAAAGGGCAATCGCCATCGAAGCCGCCCCCAATAACCGCCACGGATAAAGGGTCAGGCTCAAAAGGGGGAAATTATCCCATATAAAGACGGAATATGGGGTGATAAGCCAGACGGAAAGGAGCAGAACGGCAGTCCATGCCACGACTATTTGCCGACGATTTTGATCAAATATGCGCCATCGCCATAAGATGAGAGCAACCGCCCACAGCAAGCCGATCACGGGCAATGCCCGCACCACTGGCGGATTGACAAGGGTCGGATCGGCGGGCAGCTGCGGCCAGCGGAGCATATCGAGCAACGATAAGAAATTAGCTTGATAGGTGTATCCCTGACTGATGCTGAGATTAACACGGGTGTGATCGACCTCAACGAAGGCGGGAAGCCAATGGAACACAACCATCAGCCCGCCCAGCCCAATACCAACAGCGGGAGGGATGAGAACGGCTAAGAAGTCTGACTTTTGGAAAACGCCAGACTTCTTGCTCGCAAATCCCGCCTTGATCAACAGCCACATCCCCAGCGGGATGAGCAGTTGATAAGCGATGGGATGGGTGAGGAAAATGATGGCAAAGGTAACGGCCGTCATCACCACTTTTAGCAGTCGAGATTTGGGCAAAAACCCGCTTTCTGACGCTTCTGTGTCGCTGATCTGCCACAAGAGAAAAATCAGCAACGGCAATAGAGCCAATGCTTGCAGTTCGGGGCCAGAACCGCGTATATGCGAATCGTAGAGGAGGTAGGGGCTGTAGGTGTAGATGAGTGCTGCTGTCCAGCCGGCAGTGCGGCTTTTGAAGATTTTGGCGGCAAGAAGATAGGAGGTAACGGCTGTCAGCCAAAACAGCAGATACATATGCACGCGATACGCGGTAAACAGCGGCAGCCCCGTCTTATGCAGCAGGGCCAGCACCCAATGAAACAGCGACGGGAAAAAGCTGAAGACGGGGTAACCGTGTCCGTACAATAAATCAGGTGACCAGCGCGGCCATATCCCCCCCCACTCTACCGCTCGTATAAGAAAGAAGGTGCGAAATAGGTGGGCGGAGAGATCGTTTGTGCGCGGTGTGCCGCGAAGTAGAAAGGGGGAGGCCGCTGGAAGTGCCAGCAATGCTAATGCTAAAATTGTTGATAATCGTCGCTTCATACTCTGCTTTCGGCTGTAAACTATGCGTCTGTTTGAATAAAGTCAGTGATGCAGATCGCAACTTTGGCTGGCTGTTCTAAGGCCATCATATGCCCGCCACCTTCGATGAGGGTAAATTGGGCGCGGGGGATTTTGTCTGCTAGAAAACGGCCGTTGTCTATCGGTGTCATTTTATCCTTATCCCCGCTAATCACTAATGTTGGGATATTGATTTTCCCAAGCTGATCGCGGACATCAAACGCATTGCAAGCGAAAAAATCAGCATAAAGGATGGACGGGTCAACCGATAATAATACATTTTCGCCCATTGTTATCATTTCGGGCGGTGCGCTTCGCGCCCATGAGAATTTATTGACCAAACGCATTGTTCGGGCGGGATTTTCCACTATCTGCCCTAAAATCATATCAGAAACGGGCAATCGTGCGCCTGTGCCGAGTAAGATGAGTTGTGTAACGGCCGTATGCCCCCGCAATGCAACTATCTGAGCAATCGCCCCGCCCATCGAATGACCCAATAGCGTGACCGTTGGCAGTGCCAGCGCGTCAATAAAAGCGATGACGGCATCGGCATAAGCGTTGATATTGTCGTGGAACGGCGGATCGGAACGGCCGTGTCCGGGTAAATCTAACGCATAAACGGCCGTGTTCTCCAATCGCCGCAACGCAGGCGACCAACTTTGATGCGTACCGCCTGCACCGTGAATCAACAATACCGCCCGATCCTTTTTTTTATTATGCGCCGTATAAAACAAACGCCCATTCATCGTCTCTATAAAACTCATAAGCACCTCAAATAAACTGCCTTTATCCGTCGAATCCGTATCCTATCAATGACCCGCTACACCGCAATTGGTGCTTTTATATGCGGATGGGAACGATACTCCTCCAGCGTAATATCTTCATATCGGAACTGGAATAGATCATCAATTTTAGGGTTCAAACGCAGACGAGGCAATGGATACGGCTGGCGCAGCAGTTGTTTCTCCACCTGTTCCAAATGGTTGATGTACAGATGCGCGTCTCCTAGCGTATGGACAAACTCGCCCGCCTCATATCCCGTCATCTGCGCCAACATCATCGTCAACAGCGCGTAGGAGGCGATATTGAACGGCACGCCCAAGAAAATGTCGGCACTGCGCTGATATAGTTGGCACGATAATCTGCTGTCAGCGACGTAAAATTGCATCAGCAGATGGCAGGGCGGCAACGCCATCTCATCCAGCGCGGCCACATTCCATGCCGAAACGATATGACGGCGGGAGTCGGGATTGTAGCGTAAGCTGTCGAGCAGCAGGGTGAGTTGATCGATGGAACGGCCGTCAGCCCCCTGCCAAGATCGCCATTGTGATCCATACACAGGCCCCAATTCCCCTTCCTCATCCGCCCACTCGTCCCAAATCGTCACCCCATTCTCGTGCAGATAGGCGATATTACTGTCCCCGCGCAAGAACCAAAGCAGTTCATGGGCGATAGAGCGAAAATGCACCTTTTTTGTGGTCAAGAGCGGGAATCCGTCGGCTAAGTTAAAGCGCATTTGATACCCAAAAACGCTGAGTGTCCCCGTTCCTGTTCGGTCTCCTTTATGAATACCGTTTTCTTTTACATGCCGCATTAATTCCAGATATTGTTTCAATTGAACGTATCCTTTTTACTGTTATTGCTCTTATTTTAACGTCATTGTGATGGTGATGACATAAAAAAAACGGCCGTTATAGACAGCCGTTTTCCATGCATTCAACTAAAATTCGTTCATCAATTCGTAACTACTCAGCCATTGTCCAAATTAACCACAAAGACACGAAGAACACGAAGTTTTCTAAGATTTTCTTGTATCTTCTCAGTATTCTGGGGAGATACAAAATTGAGTATGGTTCAAAACAAGACAAATCATCTTTACAGTTTTATACAATAATGGGACGCGGATGGGGCGAATTTAACGGATAAACGTGGATAAAAAAAGGGAAATCCGCGTTTATCCGTTAAATCCGCGTGCGCTCTTACTCGTCCAACAACGCCGCCAACAACCCCACGCGATCATTAAAATCGTCAATCAACGCATCCAACTCGTCAATATGGCCGCTGATCCCCGTCCAATACTCACGGTCGTACCATTGCGCTTGAATCTCGTCGTAAGTTTTGCCTTGCTGCTCCACCCAGGTGAAGTATTTCAAATTATGCACCCGTTTTTTATCCAGATAGGTCAACTCTTGCATGTTGTCGGTGTGGATGGCTTGCAAATGACGGGCGAAAACGGCCGTCGCATCCATCGCCGTAAATTCACCCTTTTCGGCCGTCATTTCTTCCAACCGACTGCCGTACATCTCCATCGAATCCGTCGCCATCGAAATGATGACATCACGGCCGTCCATCTCGTAATACTTGGCAAATTTGATGGCCGATACCAGATTGGCAACGCTGGAAATGCCCAGCAGTTCCAACGAATCCACAAACGCCGCGTCCATCCCTTGCTCAACCAAAAACGCCTTGCCCGCCTCTTCATTAAACAAACGAATGAGGTTCATCGGGTCGTTATCATCAATGGCCGTCACAAGATCAGTATTTTTCACATTATGCACCCACGGGATATGCTTGTCGCCGATCCCTTCGATACGGTGTGCGCCAAAGCCATTGTTCAAAATCGTGGGGCATTGCAACGCCTCACTGGCGACAATTTTACTGTCGGGGAATTTCGACTTCAAGAAATCACCAGAGGCAATTGTGCCACCAGAACCGGTATTGGAGACCATGCCACGGAAGGTGTCGCCCTCTTCCATCACCTGTTCCAACACTTCCAACATCGCTGGCCCAGTAATTTCATAATGCCACAGGTAGTTGCCAAACTCATCAAACTGGTTGAAAATGACCAAATCTTGCCCAGATTGGCGCAGCTCCCAACATTTGTCGAAAATTTCCTTGACGTTGCTCTCTGAACCGGGCGTAGAGATGGTTTCGTCGGCGACATTAGCCAACCAGTCGAACCGCTCTTGGCTCATCTCTTCGGGCAAAATGGCGATGGATTCGCAGCCGAGCAGTTTGGAATCATACGCGCCGCCACGGCAATAGTTGCCGGTGGACGGCCAGACCGCTTTCTGGCTGGTGGGGTCAAATTGGCCTGTCACCAGTCGCGGCACAAGGCAACCGAACGCCGCGCCCACTTTATGCGCCCCCGTCGGGAACCATTTGCCGACGAGCATGACGATTTTGGCATCAACTCCCGTCAATTCGGGGGGGAATTCGATGTAATTTGCGCCGCCGAAGCCGCCGCCTTGCGCGGTGGGTTCGTTGTGCCATGTAATGCGGAACAGGTTAAGGGGATCGATGTCCCATAAGTTAATCTCCTTCAATTTTTCTTTAATTACGTCAGGAATCAGCGACGGATCGCGCTGTTGTTTGAAGGTGGGGATGATAATGTTGCGCTCACGGGCGCGTTCGACGGCACGTTCTAGCGCATCTTGGTCATGAATGGTTAAATCAATTAAAGTTGTCATAGTTTCCTAAATAATGTTGTCCGCAGATTACGCAGATTGCCGCAGATTTTCATTTTTTAATCTACGAAAATCTGCGTAATCTGCGGATAAAGTTTCACTGTCTAAAATATATCTTGTCTTTTAATCAGAAACGGCCGTTTTCCGATGCAATCGCCCATCACGCAACCAGCCAATGGAGCCGTCTTTACGGCGAATGATGTCAACACGGCCGTTTTTCATCACCCCATCCGTCACAATCAACCTGTCCGTTTCTATCAAAGCCAACGGCGCGGGCGGCGGATTGGGGGACGGGGGATCGTTTCTGCTGGGGAAACCCTGTTTATTGTGCAGTTGCATCATCAACTGCTCGTCGTCCATGTACAGTGCGATGTCGGCAAACGGCCGTTTGTACAACCCCGTGTATTCTGCCAAAACGGCCGTTTTCGCCGCCACCGTCTGCGGCTCAGGCGCGTCCAGCCCCAGCAATTCACGCAACAGCCAACGCTCCGTCGGATGGGTCAGCAGGCCGCCATCTTCCCAATTGGTCACGATGGCCGCCGCAAAATTGCGTTCTGGCACGATGAACAGGCGCGAAACCTGTCCTTTCACGCCGCCGCCATGCGAAAGCACGCGCACGCCGTCAACATCATCAATGAACCAACTCAGCCCAACCGCCTCCCCTTCGCCCCAGATTTGCACTTGGGGGACGTGAAGTTGTTGGGCAAGCGCATCTTTCATCTGGAACTGCGCGTAACGGAGCAAATCAGGCACGGTCGTGATCAAACCGCCGACGGGATGGACGGCGCGGGGCAGGTGATACGGCCGTGCGACTTCAACATTTCCCTCTGCATCCATCTGATGCCCGACAGCAAAGCGACGGGTCATCGCATCCCACGATTTTAAGTAAGAGCGGGACATGCCCAGCGGTTGCAGGATTTGCTCGTGCAGGGTGTTTTGGTAGAAACGGCCGTTTACCGCCTCAACAACTGCTCCCGCCAAGTAAAAGCTGGCATTATTGTACGAATACACCTCGCCCAACGGGGCTAATTGCTCCAACTCGGCCATCAACGCCACATAACGGGGCAAAGCGTCGTCCCCTTCGCCCGTATCCTCAAACAGGTCGCCGACCCAACCCGCTGTATGCGTCAGCAGGTGACGGATGGTGACGTGGGCGGAGATGGTCTCATCGGCCACCCGAAAAGCGGGCAGATACGATTGCACCGTCGCGTCTAAATCCAGTTTGCCCTGCTCCACCAACTGCATCATCAGCAACGCCGTAAATGTTTTCGTGATGGAGCCGACCTGAAACAGCGTCTCGGCGGTGACGGGCAACGGATTTTCGACGCTGGTCACGCCAAACGGCAAAACCTGCATCTCGCCATCCTGCCACACGCCGACAACCGCGCCTGGAATACGATGTCTTTCCATCGTTTCGGTTATAAATGCTTCCAATTGAGTAAACAGAGTGTCCATAATGTTCTTGTTATTTAGTAACTACTCAGCCATTATCCAAATTCACCACAAAGACACGAAGAACACGAATTTTTTTAAGATTTTCTTTATGATCTTTGCTTCTTTGTGGTGAAATAATTGATAGGCTGAGTAGTTACGTTATTTAAAAGATATGGTTATTGCGCTGCGTTGACCATTCTTCACCACATACATCTCACCGGGCCAGACAAACTGTTCCTTATTCGCCCCATGTATCTGTATCCCGCAAAGGACAGCATAATCGCTTACGGCAACGTCAACCGTCTCGGCGATCAGATGCTTTAAATCGCTCAAAATTACTTCGTAAGCCGTTTTTGTCAACGCAAGTAAGTCGGGTATCTCCCCGTATTTCATTTTTTTGAGCAGACGCTGCTTCATCAAACTTTGCTCAACATCATCCCAATCAAGGGTCAACGCCACATCACCGCTGAGCATCTCTTGACGAAAAGCGATCAATGCGCCGCAAGCCCCTGACGGTTCTGATCGTCCAGGACGATAACATACACCGATATCTCCATTCTGGTCAATGGCGATATGTGCCATCGCAAAATAAACGTAATGCTCACGGCCGTTTTCTATCGGGGCGTGATGATGGGCAGCCGAAAAGCCAGTCTTTCCAGCAAACATCATTCCGCCCAAGCTGGAAAAGTTAAACGCTTCGCCCCAAGCGTCTTGCACCTTGTCGATCAAGGTTCTGGTAATTTCGTCTCGACAAGCACCAACACAGGCAATGCTGTTTTCAGCGTTAAATCCCCACTCGGTCAAAGCGGCCTGAGAGTTCACGATGAATTCTGTTTCTGAAAGTGTACCCGGAAAATGAGTTTCTACTGTTTGTTGAAAATTCATATCTTTCTCCTACTCTAATCAAGGTGATTGGCATTTGTCGAGTGCGTGTCACCTAAAAGTTAAAAATTAAAAACGAACCTTCCCTTAATCTCGACTTTATCCATCTGGTAGACAGGCTTGGCATGATTGGGTAAGGTATATTCGAGAAATTCGAGTGAGTTGCATATTTTTGTTTAATCAAACAACCCACTCCTAACCAGACAGGAGATCAACCATGTCATATCAGTATAAAGTCCGCAG
>WFSA01000294.1 GCA_015486215.1 Anaerolineae bacterium
GTAGAGAACGGCCGTTTCTACCAATGGTTCAATCCCCAACTCTTCGGCGAAGAGGGCGCGTAATTGCTCATATTGAGCGTGGACGCGGGAGCGGCTACCCTGTGCGTAATGTAGCTTCATCAGCCGCACATGCGCTTTTTCTTGCAATGGTTCAGCCGCCAAATACGCATGGGCGACGGGTATTGCATCGCTGAATTTTCGGCTGTTTTCGTACTGTTCCAGCAGGTGTAATAAACCGTTAAGATAGAGCGTGTGCAGGTGACGGCGGTCATCTTCTACCCAATCGTCATAAATATCGGGTAGCAGATCGCCGCGATAAAGGGTAATGGCGCGGGGAAGGTCGTTGGCGGCGACGGCATTTTTGAACTGATCAATATCTATAATGCAGTTGTCGGGCGGGTTGAAGCGGACGATATGCCCTTCTGTGGTGATAAGACGGCCGTTGGGGTCAATCCCTTCTAATGAGCGGCGCAAACGATGGAGATATTGGCGCAAATTGCGGCGGGCGGCTTGCTCGCTGGTATGTGCCCAAAAGATAAAGGCCAAACGGCGGCGGTCTATCTCCTTGTTTTTGTTCAACACCAAATAGGCGAACAGCGTCCGTGCCGTCGGTGATCCCATATCAATCGGGATGCCGTCGCCGATGGATACAGCTAGCTGTTGCAGGAGTTGAATGTATAGCTGTGCCATCACCATGCGTCTACGCCTAATTTAAATAATCCCTATGGAACGAGGATTTATTTAGCTACCAAAGTTGTCATTCCCGCCCCCATCTTCATGAGGGAATGACAATTTTAAGTTCCGCAAGTTATTAAATTCTCGTTCTTATGCGCTAAATCGTCTCATTACTTCTGAAATGGCGTTTGTGCCAAATTCCATCGCCGCGACGGGGATGCGCTCGTCTGCGCCGTGAATGGTGTCGATTAGTTCAGACTCAATATCCATCGGCAGGTAGCCGTAGGTTTGAATGCCGATTCTGGAGAAGAAACGGCCGTCTGTTACGCCGCTTAACAACATGGGAATAGGCGTGCCGCTGGGGTCTGCTTTTTGCAAAATGTCGGCCAGCAGGGGGTAATGTTTCATGTCTGGCTTGCCCGCCCCTTTGTCGTAGGTGGTCACTTCTAGCTCGACTTCATCGCCCAGCAGTGCGCTTAATTCGGCTAACATATCGTCGGGGGTAAATTGGGGGAGAAGACGGCCGTCTAATTGGATCGAAATCTCTGAGGGGATGACATTGATTTTGTTGCCGCCCTGAATGATATTGGGGCTGACAGTGTTGTGTAATAGCGGGTTGATGAGGATGCTTTTTTCTCCCAGCGCGTCTAAAACGCGGTCTGTAAATGTGGGATTGAGCAGCAGTTTCATCCCTGCGCTAGAGGGGAAGCTGAGGGAGCTGCCGATGGTGGAGAGCATTTTTTGGGTAACGGCCGTGATGTGGACAGGCAGACGTTGATTTTCTAATTTATTGAGCATACGGGCTAATTTGGCCGTCGCGCCGCCGCGTCTGGGCATAGAGCCGTGCCCTGCCGCGCCGCGTACCGTCGCTCGCACAGTGCAAATCTGCTTTTCAGCGACCATGACGGTGTAAAACTTTTTGCCGCCCATCTGGATCGTCACCCCGCCCCCTTCGCCGATAGCATAACGCACCCCATCAAACAGTTCAGCATGATTTTCTGTCAAAAAGCGTGCGCCATAATCACCGCCCACCTCTTCATCGGGAACGATGGCTAAAATAATGTCGCCGGGTAATTTTTTGCCGCTAGCGCGGGCGCGTAAGAGGGCCGAGACCATCATGGCAATGCCCCCTTTCATATCCAATGTGCCGCGCCCCCAAATCATCCCGTCTTTGATAAGAGCGTCAAACGGCGGATGTGTCCATCTCTGCCCCGCTGTTGTGACCACATCCACATGCCCGTAAAGCAAAAGCGGCGGCGCATCCCCGCGTCCAGGCAGACGGGTGATGAGATTAGGGCGGTTTTCATCTTTGGCTAAAATCGTTGTTTTTAAGCCTGCTTCTTCAATAATCTTTCTAAGACAGCTGATGATCGCAGCCTCATTCCCGGGTGGGTTGGTGGTGTCGAAACGAATCAACTTTTGCAAAAGTTCAACAGGGTTTTGGTAGATGGGAGTCGTCATTTTTTATCCTTTAATTTTGGAGGGCGGCTGGGTAAGCCGTTCCTGCCACATTCCCTTTTGCAGGGGCGTACGATGCGCGTTTTTATAGGGCAAATTTTGCCCGCTCTTTTTCTAGTCCGCGCAGGGCGAAGAAGAGGAGGGGGATTAGAGCGAGATTGATGAGGGCAAGAGTGGTAAATACGCCAGAAAAGCCAATGTCGTCTACAAAGCGGGTGGCGAGAGTTTCGCCCGCGCCGATGCCGATATTGCCGACTGTCATCAGAATAGAAAACATGGAGCCAGCGATACGTTTGTCAGTGATGCCCATCGAGTAGGTGGCGTAAACTGTCCAATGAAAAGCGACGACAACACCCCATAAAACGCCGATGATGAGAATGCTGTTGAGACCTGTCGCTCGGCTGAAAATGAGGCCGCCGACAGTGACCATCGAGACGGTGCTTAAAGCGGCGTTTCTGATGCCCAGCTTGTTGATTGACCAGCCGAGTATGAGTGCGCCGATGACCATGCCGACTCCTTTCAACATGCCGTATCGCCCAATAATTTCGGGGCCGATTCCCAGTTCGTCACTCATATACAAGGTGACTAATCCGTCAATCCCTTGAAACGTTGTCCATGCCAGAATGATGAAGAGAATGTAGAGCAAATAATTAGGCTGGACGAGTTGTTTGAAAGCACCCCATTCAAACTTTTTACGTTCAATATGTTGGTCTGGCTCTTTAACTTGAAAAACCATAACGAGCGGGAACAAGATAATGACACCCATCAGTAAAAAGATGGCTGAATATCCCATGCGGGAGGCGATGAGACCAAAAATTAGGGAGAGGATGATGAATCCGGCCGCTCGTCCGCCTGTCATTGCGCTTTGAACGCGCCCTTGATCTTCTGGGGCAGTGATGTCTACGGCGAAAGCATCGGCGGTCGCGTCGAAGAGGGTCATTGCGGACACGCCGATCAGCATGATGATCGTCAATGTTCCAAATTGGTCGGCGGGATTGATGAAGAAGATGGAGCCAAAAGCGACAGCGGAGAGGATTAAGCCTGCGATCATGTAGGGGACGCGATACCCTTTGCCAAAGAGGTTGACGCGGTCGCTGAGAATGCCGAACAGCCATTTGAACATGAAGGGGAGCAGGGCTAATCCGGCTAATGTGGCGATGCGGTCTGCTTCAATTCCTACGGCATTGAGATGGGGTTTGAAGAAGTTAAGCTGATACGCTTGAATAACGCCTTGTACAAAGTAAAGTGCGCCGAACATATAGAAAAGGAAATTCCGAGATTTATTCGTTTGCATTGGGTTCTCTTGATTTTTATTTGAATGTTTATATCAAAGTATAGCGATCATTTTAATTATACGCTCATTTTTCAGGGGTGAAATTAGGGCGATTGCAACCTCGCCTTAATTCGTGATCGTGATCGTTTTCGTGATTGAAAATCGAAAAAACCGCTCACGAAAACGATCACGACATACGATCACGACAATCATAACGCATAAATTTCCCGCAATTCGCATGTTATGTCAATTGCGGAGCTACTAAAAACGGTGTAAATTTGGAATTTAACAGTGCGATTTGGAGGTTGCAATCGCCCTAATACTGCTTGGCCTAAGTTCTTCGGGGTTTTCTGTAGTGTAATTGTATCTTCTCAGTATTCTGGGGAGACTTGACAAATTTTCCTAATGATACTCGTGTAAAATAAAGTGCTGATGAAATTTGTCAAGTCTTGTGCACGATTTATTGAGAAGATACGTGTAATTTTGTAAAATTGCACGGTCAATTTTACAAAATTGACCTACGATAATTGCCGAAGAGCTTCCGTCAGTGTGTACTAGGGGTGGAATTGGACATGGATAGTATTCGTATGATTCTTTTGTGTAGTTGGGGATGAGGCTGGAATGGGTGTGATACTTTTGGCTTATTAGGGTGGTTCTTCAGGTTTTTCCGTGAAATCATTATGTGTAGGGGCGTATCCTTGTGGTCGCCCTCAACCTGTAAAGATCATCTTGTGCAAAATGAACCATGTCCAGATTTTTAAGATGAATGCAGATAAAGTAGATAAAAATCTGCGTTCATCCTGAAAATCTGCGTCACCTGCGTCCTATTTTCTATCAAAACCCGCTTTTGTTGTTATTTTTGATGCTTGTTTTTTAGCTTGATACGCATGGGGCTTTAGGGTGCTGGTGTTGTCAGCACTTCACCTTTATGTAATTTTTGAGCATATGGGGTGAATGGCGGCAGTGGGTCGTCTTCAAAAATGATCGTCTTAAACCCTGCTCCCTGCATGAGCGCACTGATTTGTAATTGTGCATTTTGGTCAGCGCGGTTGAGCAAATCGCTCTCGTAGGCTGCTTCTAGGATTTGCTTTTGTGCCGCTTGGCGCATTTGTGTTTCTAATTGTGGATCGGCAGATGTCAGAATACCCGTATCACGATCCAGCACCTTTGATCTATCGGTATCCAGCACTGGCAAATCATCAAAAATGATGCTTGGTGGCAGGTGGATTCGTACTGTTGTCGGATCAATTACTTGGATGTCGTCGGCGGTTAATTCGTTCAAATCAATCCCGCCCGTGACTCGGCCCACGCCTTGAAAAATCATTGTTTCGCCGACTGCGCCCCATAAAAGATCGCTATTCCGTTCGGAGGTGACGATTTGCTCGTAATCGGCCGAGATGGTCATTAAACGCGCTTCATCATTGATTTGCCGCAGCAATGTTGTTGGATCGGGTAAGACGACTGGTTCAATATGGGTGAATAGATTTTTGACCAAATCGCCGACGGGAGCCATCGTCTCTTCTGCTTTGTTGACGCTGGTGACGACTGTGTAGGTGAAGAGTACTCCGATTACAAATAATCCGCCAAGGAAAAGTGTTGCAGCGATGTAGGCCGCTTTTTTTAGCCCTGAATCTTGTTGTTTTGTTGGTTCCATAATTGCCTCGATAGAGTTGATAGATGGGGACAATTGTAGAGGTGATTTGCTGAATTGCCTAATATGATGAGTCGCTTGTAGGGTGATTGCAACTTTCAAAATTGGACACTGATTGCACAGATGAACACAGATACAAAGGTCAAAACCTGTGAAATCAGGTAATCAGTGTCCACTTTCAAAATAAGGTCAAGGGTATCTTCTCAATAAATCGTGGACAAGGCTTGACAAATTTCATCAGCACTTTATTTTACATGAGTACCATCAGGAAAATTTGTCAAGTCTTCTCAGAATACTGAGAAGATACGGTCAAGGCAATTTTTTGTAAAAGACGAGGTTGCAATCTTGAGCCGCTTGTTTTAGCCTGTGCCGCCGAAAAGCCGCCATAGCTGGGTGATGAGGAAGGTGAGTCCGAAGCCCATTGCTAGGGGAAGGAAGGTGGCAACGGCCGTCCACTTTCGGCTGCCTGTTTCTTTATAAATGGTGTAGATGGTGGTCGAGCAGGGGTTGTGTAATAAGCTGAAAAGCATGATGTTAACGGCCGTCAGCAATGTCCATCCCCCAGCCAGCAGAAGCTCTTTTGTTCCGTCATTCCCTAATTCAAATAGCACCCCTGCGCCAGCATCCCCGTTCGTGCCTGAGACCAGCACGGTCAACATTAAAATGGTGGGAATGATGATCTCGTTGGCGGGGATGGCGACGATGTATGCGACTAAGATGATGCCGTTCAGCCCGATTAAGAAGCCCAATGGATTGAGCCAGCCGATGATATATTCGGCTAGGCTGATATTGCTGATGGTGATGTTGGATATGAGCCAGATGACGGCTCCCGCTGGGATGGCGAAAATGATCGCTCGCCATAAAATGATGAGGGTGCGGTCAATGAGGGAGGTGTAAATCGTTTGCAGTACGCGCGGCGGGCGATAGGGGGGCAGTTCCAGACTGAATGTGGAGACTTCCCCTTTTAATGCTGTGCGGGACAGCCCCCATGAGACGGCGAGTGATAAAAAGACACCGAGCATTGTTACGCCGACAACGGCCGTTGCTGACAGCAATCCAGCCAGCGCGGGCGGTGCTAACGCGCCGATAAATAGGGTGGCGATGAGGATTTGGGTCGGCCAACGGCCGTTGCATAGTGCAAAATTATTGGTAATAATGGCGATCAACCGCTCGCGCGGGCTGTCAATCACCCGTGCGGCGACGACACCGGCCGCATTGCAACCAAATCCCATCATCATGCTTAACGATTGTTTGCCGTGCGCTCCCGATTTGCGGAAGGCGTTGTCCAAATTGAACGCCACACGCGGCAGATAGCCGAAATCTTCGAGCAACGTAAAAAGTGGGAAGAAGATCGCCATCGGCGGCAGCATCACGCTGATCACCCATGCGGTCGCCAGATACACGCCGTCAAGCAGCAATCCATCAATAAACCACGGAGCGCCGATTGTGGTCGAGATGTTTTTCAGAAACGGATAGCCTATCTCCAAAAAGATGGTCGCCAGCCATTGCGACGGGTAATTTGCACCTTGAATCGTTATCCAGAAGACGAGCGTGAACAACAAAATCATCATCGGGAAACCCCAGATGCGGCTGGTTACGATTTGGTCAAGTTTGCGGTCAAAATCAAAGTGCGGCTTCTCGTCGGGACGGGTCATGGCGCGGTCGGCCAGCACGGCGGCATTGGTGTAGATGTCTTCCATCAATTTCTCATGAAAATCCTGGCCGATTTGCCAGCGAAGGGTAGCGGCCGTTTGCAAAATTTGTTTTGTATTCATAATTTGTTTTGTATTCATAATAATTAATAATGAATGGGCAGTACGCGCCCCGCTTAGGGAAGGTTTATTTTTAACTTTGGACTTTTACCCTCACCCAACCCTCTCCCGAAGGGGGGAGGGCGATGACAAAACTCTAAAGTTATTTACGAACCTTCCCTTAACAATTCATTATTCGTAACTACTCAGCCTATCAATTATTTCACCACAAAGAAGCAAAGTATGTATCTTCTCAATAAATCGTGGACAAGACTTGACAAATTTCATCAGCACTTTATTTTACACGAGTATCATTAGGAAAATTTGTCAAGTCTCCCCAGAATACTGAGAAGATACCAAAGTATCTTCTCAAAAAGTTGGGGGCATGAGTACAGCTAATTAGGAAAGGAACGAATTTACTCGACTGACGCAATTTGTTCCTTTCTTAATTTGTTGTACTCACCCCGAAATATTGAGATGTTACGAAGCAAAGATCACAAAGAAAATCTTAAAAAACTTTATGTTCCTCGTGTCTTTGTGGTTAATTTGGACAAGGGCTGAGTAGTTACCATTATTCATTATTCCTCTACCTGTAATTCACCAATCCCGCCACTTTTTACCGCTTCGATAATCTCTTGATCACCATCCAGCAGGCGCAGGGCGACCCAGCGGGCGTTGGGCAGATTGGGGAACGCATTCGTCAATTGCGCCGTCAATTCAGCGATGGCACGTTGGATGGAGCCAGATGTATTCTTGATGCGGTACGGTTTGCATACGATTTCACCCGTCGCCACCCCATGTACTGCTTTCAACAGATCATCCATCCCATCGCCGCTGCGGGCGGAAGTTGGCACGACTGGCACGCCTAAATCACGCGCCAAACGACGGTCATCTACATCTAAACCGTGCCGTTCCGCCTCATCTATCAAGTTGAGACAGATGACAGCCCGATCTGTGATTTCCAACAATTGCAAAGCTAAATTTAGATTGCGCTCCAATCGGGTTGCATCAACGACAATGATGGTCACATCGGGTTGCCCAAACAGGACAAAATTACGTGCCACTTCCTCGTCTACGCTGGTTGAAAGCAGTGAATAGGTACCGGGCAGATCGACAAGTTTGTACTGTTTGTTGCCGTAACTAAAGCCGCCTTCGGCACGGGTGACTGTTTTTCCCGGCCAATTTCCTGTGTGCTGATGTAAGCCTGTCAGGGCATTAAAAACGGTGCTTTTGCCCGTATTTGGGTTGCCTGCCAGCGCGATCACATAATCCCAATCGCTCATATCCACGCCTAATTTCAGCAAATTGCCTGCATTGTGCATCGGGCAACCTGCACAGGCGGCGGGGTCGGCGGTTGCGCCGTTGGCGAGGGGGATTGATTTTGTTTTTTCGTTCATAATTTATATTCCTTGTGAGTGGGCGATCCAGCGGGTCGCCCTCTGCTGGGTCGCCTGTTCTGGTGATTGAATCCGAATCTGTTTGGCCTGATTTTCGCGTAGGGCGATGAGCGCACCGCGTATTTCGTATGCGGTTGGGTCGCCGCCAGGACTGGACATTTCGGCCGTAATCGTTGTGCCGCGCAATATGCCTAAATCCATAAAACGCCGTCGCTCTGCGCCGCGACAAGAAGGGGCAATGCCGGCAACGACACCGCTTTCGCCTATTTCCAAATTGGAAAGCAAGCGGTAATTGGTTTCGTCTGGTTTGATGTCGTCGAGGTTTGGGATGGGTTGCACGGTGATATTGTTGGCGACGATGGGGGCGAGCAGATGTTCAGCACCATTGCTCCAGAAGCGGACGCGCTCGTTGGTGGATTCGACCATGCGGATGTTCATGCCCGGATGCAGCCCTTCGGCGATCAGTTGGGCGTAGACGATGGGGGGTTCGTCTTCGAGATGGATGATGCGGGCGGGGGTGTCGCAGGTGGTGGCGGGCAACGGCCGTCCTGCAATAATCATTACCTCTCCATCTGCTCTAGGGATGGGATCGCCGTGCGGATCGTGGGTGGGATTGCCTAATTTGGCCGCCAATGCGTCCAGTTCGGCCGTTGACATCTCATGCTCGCGTAATTCTGCTCGGCCATGCCAATCTGCCTCTGTGTACCCTGTCTTGTCGGCTAAATACCGTTCCCATAAGCGATGGGCGCGGATGATGTGCAGAGCCGATTCGCGCCCTTTGTTGGTCAGATGCAATTGGTTGTTTTCGATGGTGAGTAAGCCGTCTTTTTGCATGATGGTGAGTAAAACGGCCGTTTTGTCCATGCGTTTATGCAGCACTCCAGCCACACTCTCGACTGTTGAGCCGCGCCTTTCCATCTCCCGTTTATGGATAAATTTGAGCGCGTCTTCGCTCTGCACCCGTTTTGTCATGCGCCGCCCTTCGCGCCATCGGGGGTACAGTCCCTGCTCAGGCAAAAAAATAGTGATGATGACGCCCGTTAATCCGGCGGCGATCAGTAATGCTGTTAATGGGTCAATCATAATGTTCCGTGTTGTTTTGGGCGAAACAGCGGGTTGCCCCTACGGGAAATTGTAGGGGCGATTCGCTGAATCGCTCTTGACGTGTAAAAGTGTTGTTTTGCGTAAAGTATACGGGTTTTTAGGTGTGTGTCAATAATTATTTTGTCTAGGCTAAATTCAACATAAAAACAAATAGAGATTGCCGTTTATATCTGCAAATACGTTACTTCTTCTTGCCTGATAAGTAGTAAAAGAGAGTCAAGAGCGCACTGCCTAAGCCGATCTTAGTGAGGAAAACTTCTAGTTGATTCGCCCAGCCGGGGACGACGATGACTGGCTTTTTGTTTAGCGCGTTTAGGGAGACGGTGGTGACTTCATCCGTTTTCATCCAGAGAAAATTGGGGAGAGACGGCCGTCCTATCTCTTCATGAAAGCCGCTGCGGATAAAGCCGGGGCAAAGGGCTTGCACGCGCACGCCCGTTCCCTCTAATTCGATTTGTAATGATTCGGAGAAGGCGTTGATGTACAGCTTTGTTGCCCCATAATTGACGCGATCATGGCCGCGAAAGAAGGCAGCCGTTGAGGAGGTGTTGATGATCGCTCCGCTCCTTTGTGCGATCATATTGGGCAGGACAGCGCGGGTTAAAACGGCCGTTGCCGTCACATGTAAATCAATCATTTCACGGTGGGATCGAGCTGACACATCGACAAAATCCCCGCGCGAGCCGAAACCGGCGTTGTTAATCAGCATGACAATATCGTCCATCGCCGCTAATTGGCTTGTCAATTGGGCGATATCATTTGTGTCAACCAAATCGGCCGCGATGACGGTGACAGCGATATTGTGCCTTGATATCAACTCTTGGGCGATGTTTTCCAGCTTTTGCCGTCGTCGAGCGATGAGGATGAGGTTGTACCCATCGTTGGCGAGTTGGCGGGCGAAGGATTCGCCGAGACCTGAGGATGCGCCGGTGATAACGGCCGTTTTTCCACCACCAGCATTGAAAGCTGCTCGCTGATTTCCCAATTTTTTCCACGCGAGCAATCCCGCTCCAATACTCAGCATGACTGCTACTTTTGCTGGATGTTTACACTTACGTTTACCCATTTTTCCTCTCTTATTTTGATTTGTCTAAGGCCATTTTTACGGCCGCTTTTGCATGAATTGCTGTTGTATCGAATAGGGGAACGGCCGTATGTTTTTGTTGAACCAATGTCACAATTTCGGTGCATCCTTCGATGACCCCTTCCGCCCCCTGTTGTTGCAAATCCTCCATAATACGCAGATATTGAGCGCGGGAATCGTGCCGTATCACGCCGATGACCAACTCCTCATAAATAATGCGATGGACAATATCGCGATCTGCCTTTGGCGGGGTGAGGACGGTCAAGCCATGCTTTTCAGCCAGCCGTCCCGCGTAAAAATCTTGCTCCATCGTGAAATTTGTGCCTAGCAAGCCGATGGTTTTGATCCCTTGCGCTTTGATCGCTTCAGCGGTCGCATCGGCGATGTGGAGCAGGGGAATGTTGATCGCGGCTTCAATCTGGGGGGCGACTTTGTGCATTGTGTTGGTGCAGATGAGCAGGAAATCTGCGCCAGCCGCTTCGATCTGCCTTGCCGATTGGCTCAACATCGCGCCTGATTTTTCCCACTCTCCCGTATGCTGTAAATCTTCAATATCTTGGAAATTCACGCTTACCATCGCTATTTTTGCCGAGTGCAGCCGGCCTAATTCGTCGCGTACCATCTCGTTGATCCAACGGTAATAGAGTGCGCTACTTTCCCAACTCATGCCGCCTAATAATCCAATTGTTTTCATTTTGTCTTCCTGATTTGGGTGATTCAAATTTAGAAATGGCCTAAAAGGTTGATCCGCAGATTTTGCAGGTTAAAAATGGTTCAAATAATCTGCGGATAATAAATATATCCTTAATTTGCTGTAATTTCTACAAATACATTATCGCTGATCGGGTGACCGACGATGATGTTGTCTGTTTCTCCGTCAAGTTGTACGTATAAATTATTATCGAAGGGGGTGTGATTGATGATGGTGAACTGGACATTGGGACGCAGGCCGAGCTTGTCGAGATAGCGCAGCATAGCGTTATCCTCATCACGAACACGACGGACAACGGCCGTATCCCCCTTTCTCAACGTACTCATCGCCAATTGCGCGGTGGGAGCGACGTTCAAATCGCCGTCTGGAATGGGGGAGCCGTGCGGATCATGCTCTGGATGTCCCAGCAGGGTGGCAATTTTGTTTTCCATTTGCTCGGAGATGCAATGCTCCATCCGTTCTGCCTCGTCATGCACTTCGTCCCATGAGAAGCCCAAAATCTCATGCAAAAACATCTCCAATAATCGATGATGGCGCAGGACTTCCAACGCCGCTCTCTCGCCTGATACGGTCAGGGTGGCTCCATGATGTTTTTTGTACTCGACCAATGGCGGATCGGTCACGGCCATTTTTTTAAGCATATTGGTGACTGATGCGGGTTTGATATTGAGTTGTTGAGCGAGTTGAGTGGTGGATGCACGGCCGTTTCTGGCTGATAGGCGGTAGATCGCCTTCAAATAATCTTGAGATGCCCCTGAAATATCGTCAATCATCATTCACCTGTCCACAAGTCTAAAATAGTGCCTAATTTATAATTTAATCGTAACTACTCAGCCTATCCATTATTTCACCACAAAGAAGCAAAGATCACAAAGAAAATCTTAAAAAACTTCGTGTTCTTCGTGTCTTTGTGATTAATTTAGACAATGGCTGAATATCTTCTTAATAAATCGTGGACAAGATTTGACAAATTTCATCAGCACCTTATTTTACACGAGTATCATTAGGAAAATTTGTCAAGTTTTCCCAGAATACTGAGAAGATACATGGCTGAGTAGTTACATTTAATCGTGCCTAAATTATAGCGACAGCATTGTAAATATCAAATTAGGACATGGTTCAAAATAAGAAAAATCATTTTTAGGAATGAGGATTAGTAACTACTCAGCCCTTGTCCAAATTAACCACAAAGACATGACGAACACGAAGTTTTTTAAGATTTTCTTTGTGATCTTTGCTTCGTAAC
>WFSA01000295.1 GCA_015486215.1 Anaerolineae bacterium
AATGATGCGGACTTGCTGCCGCTAAAACTGGACCCATCTGCCCGTATTGCGGCCATCATGCCCCAACCGAAAGATTTAACCCCTGCGGATACATCATCTTATGTTAAGCCACTGTTGGCGCAATCGTTACGTACCCATCACGCCCATGTGGATGAGTTTATTGTCAGCCATGAGCCGACGGATGGGGAGATTGAGGAGTTGAAAACGGCCGTTTCCACCCATGATCTCCTAATCGTCGGCACAATCAGCGCGGCACTCAACCCACAACAGGCGAAGATGGCGAATGTGTTGTTGAAAACGGGAATACCCACCGTTAACATCGCCCTTCGTATTCCGTATGATTTGTCGGTTTACCCTGACGCGACAACTTACGTTTGCACTTACAGCATCCAGCCGCAGGCGCTGGACGCTTTGGCGGATGGATTATGGGGAAAACGGCCGTTTGTGGGTAAGTTGCCCGTAAAAATGGCGTTGACACCGTGAACCGCGTAAGATAATCTATGGGCAGATAATCTGACGATACTGAAATTCAGTAAGGAGAATTTCCCATGAATATGAGTATGCAAGTACGCCAACGCGGGACAATGACATTACCTGTTCAACTTCGTAATAAATACAATATCCAACAAGGAGATACTTATCATTTGGTGGATATTGATGGGTTGTTTGTGTTGTCACCAGTCGCGCCAATTGTGCCTGAATTGGCGCGTGAAATTGAGCGAATGCGAATAGAAGCAGGATATACAACAGAAGACTTATTATTATCACTTCGTGAAGAACGAGAGCGATATTATCTAGAAAATTATGCTGACTTTGAACAGGCATCCAGTTAAGCCACGCATTTTCATTGATTCTGATGTTTTGTTTGCTGGCTCAACTTCGCCCAGTGAGAATGGGGCCAGTATGGTTCTGTTGCGGATGGCTGAAATTACGTTAATTGATGCCATTGTTTCGCAACAGGTTCTTATGGAAACAGAGCGTAATTTGACAGCAAAAATGCCCCATACCCTATCTAAATTCCATTATCTCGTCAGTCGATGCATGACGATAGTTCCATCTCCACTAACATCTGAATTGTACGCATATGATAGATTGGCTGATAATAAAGATTTGCCGATTTTGGTTGTGGCTATTCAATCTAAATCCCCTTGGCTGGCAACATTTAATATACGTCATTTTCAGCCAGGACACCCTGACATAATTGTTCTGCGGCCAGACGATTTATTGTCGCGTGTTCGCGGCCTGTTATCCCACCTTTGAGTCTGTCAGAAAACTCAACTTTTGCCCATTCAAAAAAACATAGTAAGTATGGAGACCCCTGATGCAAGTATCATCAACCTATAAGAAAAAGCGCAAGCCATTCCCGTTTCATATCATCGTTTTCCTCGCGCCCGCCGTCATTATTTATACCATTTTTATGATCTACCCCCTGATCGACTCGCTGCGCCTGAGCTTTGCCTCCGGCGAAACGGGCGGGTACATCGGTTTTGAGAATTACAAAACCCTATTCAATAATGAGTTGTGGTCAATTCGTTTTTGGGGTGCATTAAAGAACAATTTTGAATTTTTCTTCATTCACATGCTGGTGCAAAACCCCATCGGATTGCTACTGGCCGCCCTGTTAAGCCGCCGCACCCTGCGCTGGACAAACACCTACCGCACACTGCTCTTTATGCCCACCATGCTCTCCGTCGTCATCATTGGCTTCATTTGGCAGCTTATCCTCAGCCCATTGTGGGGTGTTGCCGAAGGAATGATGGCACTCGTTGGCCTTGATGCACTCTTCCAGCCATGGCTTGGTTTGGAAACAACCGCCCTGCCCACGCTGGCACTCATCTCGGTCTGGCAATTCATCGGCATCCCGATGATGCTCTTTTACGCCGCCCTGCTGGGCATTCCCGATGAGTTAGTTGAAGCCGCTTATGTGGATGGCGCATCGGCATGGACGGTATTTTGGCGTATTAAATTCCCGCTCATTCTGCCGACGGTCGGCATCGTTGCCATTCTCACCTTTGTCGGCAACTTCAACTCCTTCGATCTAATCTACACGGTTAAAGGCGCGTTGGCTGGACCGAATTTCTCAACAGACATTATGGGTACATTCTTCTTCCGCACCTTCTTTGGTCAACAACTACAATTGGGCAACCCTGAAATGGGGGCAACCGTCGCGGCGATAATGCTGTTGATTATTTTGGTCGGCGTGTTACTTTATCTGGTCGGCTGGCAGCGGCGTATCCAGACCTATGAGGCTTAAATCATGCAAAAATTACAACGTACATTAACCGAATCGGTCGTCCCGCATATGGTGTTGCTTGTTTATTTGGTCATCGCCATGTTCCCTCTCTTTTTGGTGATTATCAACTCCTTCAAAACGCGCAAAGCGATTTTTGCCAACCCGTTGATGATTCCAACGGCCGAAACCTTCAGCACCGAAGGGTATTTGACCGTGTGGGAGCGGGCAGGATTCCCCTCCTATTTTGCCAACAGCATCACAGTGACCGTCGTTTCACTCTTTCTGATTTTAATTGTGGGGGCGATGGCTGCATTTGCGCTGTCGGAGTATCCCTTCCCTGGTAATCCATTATTGGGTATTTATCTAGCATTGGGCATTATGATCCCCATCCGATTAGGCACAGTCGGCATTTTGCGCCTGATCTCATCACTGGGATTAGTCAATACCCTGACTGCGCTGATTTTGGTGTACACGGCGCAAGGGCTGCCGCTGGCGATTTTCGTGTTGCAAAGTTTCATGCAGCGCATTCCGCGCGAGCTAAAAGAGGCGGCGCGGGTGGATGGGGCAACGGAATATCGCATTTTTGGGCTGATTTTGCCGCTTGTGCGGCCAGCCATCGCCACCGTCGCCGTTTTCGTGATGATTCCTATCTGGAATGATTTATGGTTCCCGCTGATTTTGGCACCGGGCGAAAAAACAAAGACGGTCACATTGGGAGCGCAACAGTTCTTAGGCCAGTTTGTGAGTGATTGGAACGCGGTTTTGGCTTCCCTCTCGCTGGCGATGATTCCTGTTTTGATTTTATATCTCATCTTCTCGCGGCAACTTATTCGCGGGATTACGTCTGGGGCGGTGAAGTAGGGAAAGGTAGAAGCGCAAAATGCTTGCTGATGGTGTAGGTCAAGTTTGCGAACTTGACCTACAGAGTTTCAATTGTTGATGCTACAATGACACGAGAAAGTATGTTTGTTTTAGGAGTGATAAATTGCGATGACAACCATTCAAGTGGAAACCCAATTACCATTGAAAACTTTGCTTCAAAGTCTGACACAACTCAGTCTTGATGAGTTGCAGGCTGTGTCAAAACAGGCATCGTTGTTACGCGCCCGTCACTTTGCGCCCAGTCTGCCAAAAAAAGAAGCGCAACTGCTTTTAAAAATCAATCAAGGCGTTGTTCCAGAAGAAACAAGCGTTCAATGTGCGGCATTGAGTGAAAAATCACGTCAAGGCAGCATCACCGATGAGGAACAGCGTCAATTAAATGCGCTGGTAGATGAGATCGAACTGCTTAATGCCGAACGCATCGGTTATCTTGTTCAACTTGCACAATTGCGGCAAACGACGTTGCCCGCCTTGATGGATGAGTTAGAAATCAAGCCGCTTTCTTATGCGTAATTCCCCATCCCCCCAACAACGACAACAGATAGAAGCCCGTGCCAATGGGGTCTGTGAGTATTGCAAAAGCCCTGTTCGGTATGCGGTTCAATCGTTTGAATGTGACCATATTATTCCGCTTGCGCTTGACGGCACGACAGAATTGGACAATTTAGCTTTTGCTTGCGGGGGATGTAATCGTTACAAATCTGCCAAAGTAGTCGGTATCGATCCCGATAGTAGGCAGCCGGTTCCTTTCTTTCACCCCCGTCAACAAATATGGGATGACCATTTTATCTGGAATGACACCTATGCGATTATCATTGGCATAACGGCAACTGGACGGGCAACCGTCAATGCGTTACAGCTTAATCGTTTGGGTGTTGTAAATTTACGACGCATGTTGATTATGGCAAATGAGCATCCATAGGGAAAACTCGTAAATAACTGTGGCCAAGGTGACAGGCACTTGGCAAGTGCCTGTCACCTGAAAGTCCAAAGTTAAAAACGAACCTTCCCATAGTACAAAATAGGGCTCTTTGAGCTTTTGTGTGGTGAAGGTATGGGAATTCCGATTCCCGTACCAAGTTTTAGCTGTGTCGGGAATCGGAATTCCCGACACGGGCACACTAGACCACACAATTCCTCAAAGAGCCCAAAATAGGAGTTGTTTTATGCGCGTTGGTATCGTAGGGACAGGGTTTATGGGGCGGACGCACGCGGCGGGGTGGGCGGAAACGCCTGCGGTGATTGCTGGATTTGTGTCGAAGGATGGAGCAACGGCCGTTTCCCTCCAAAACCAATACGGCGGCCACATTTACCCCGATGTAGACAGCATGGTAGCCGACGTAGACGTGGTGGACATCTGCACCCCCACTTTTCTGCATCACCAGATGGCGTTGCAAGCCGCCGCCGCTGGCAAGCACATCGTCTGCGAAAAGCCGCTGGCACGGACGCTGGCGCAGGCGCAGGAGATGATGGAAGCGTGTGACGCGGCGGGCGTGAAATTGCTCGTCGCCCATGTGGTGCGCTTCTTTCCTGAGTATGTGCTGGCGAAGCAGAAGGTGGAGAGTGGCGAGGTGGGAAAAACGGCCGTTATTCGTCTAAAGCGCGGCACATTCCAACCCAAAAAAGCACAAGACAATTGGTTTGTCGATTTTGAAAAATCAGGCGGGATGATGCTTGATTTGATGATCCACGATTTTGATTACGCTCGCTGGATCGGCGGCGAAGTCGTGCAAGTGTACGCCAAAACGATCAGAAATACGGACACAGAGGCGGATGTTGATCACGGTCTAGCCATTCTCACCCATGCCGACGGCACTATTTCGCATGTCGAAGGCTCGTGGGCGTATCCGCCGCCGCTGTTTCGCACACGGCTGGAAATTGCGGGCGACAACGGCCTCATCCAGTTCGATTCGGAGAAAATGGCGGCGATCAACCTTCATTTGCATGAGCGCGGCGCGGACGCGCCTGATGTGCCGTTGCCCGGCAGCCCCCTTGATGAAAGTCCGTACACAACACAGATCAAAGAATTTTACGACTATTTGGCGAATGATGGCGCGGTGCGGGTAACGGCCGTTGATGGATACAAAGCCCTCCAAATCGCCCTCGCCGCCATCGAATCTTCCCAAACAGGCCAACCAATTAAATTAGGACACTGATTTCGCAGATGAACACAGATAAAAAGATAAAAAATCAGCGTAATCAGTGTAATCCGTGTCTGATTAAGCGGGGAATGTTATGAAAATTGGAATTATGAGCGTTGCCCATCTACACGCCGAAGCGTATATCGGCAATGTGCGAGCCATCCCTGACGTGGAAATGATCGGCATTGCCGACGATAACGCCGAGCGCGGTCAGCAATTTGCCGCCCAATTCGATGCCCATCTGTTCCCCAGCTACGACGCATTGCTGGCTGAAAAGCCGGACGGCGTGCTGATCTGCGCCGAAAATGCCAACCATCGCCCGCTTGTGGAGATGGCGGCGGCGGCGGGCGTTCACGTCCTTTGCGAAAAGCCGCTGGCGACGACCCGCGCAGACGCGCAAGCGATGATCGCCGCCTGCCGCGACGCGGGCGTGACGTTGATGACGGCGTTCCCGATGCGCTTCAGCGCACCACTGCAACAGCTAAAAGCACGGCTGGACGCGGGCGATTTGGGCGAAATCTACTGCCTGAACACGACCAATCAAGGGCAGATGCCCATCGCCCATCGGGCATGGTTTGTGGATAAAACGTTGGCTGGCGGCGGGGCGATGATGGATCATATCGTCCATTTGGCCGACATTTTCAATTGGCTTTTCGGGCGCGAATTGGCCTCCGTTTATGCCCAATCGAACCGCATTATGCACGCCGACACGGTGGACGTGGAAACGGGCGGGCTGCTGATGCTGCAATACTCTGACGGCCTGTTCATGACGATTGACAGCAGTTGGAGCAAGCCGCTTAACTACCCCACATGGGGCGGCTTGACGATGGAAATCGTCAGCGAACGGGGCTTGACGGTGCTGGATGCGTTCAGCCAGAATTTGAACGTGCATCAGCAAAATCCAGCAGGCAATCAGTGGGCGTATTGGGGATCGGATATGAATCAGGCGATGATTGCGGAGTTTGTGAATGCGATTAGGGAAGGGAGGGAAACGGCCGTTTCTGGTGAAGACGGCCTGTTTGCGCTGGAAGTCGTCCTCGCCGCCTATGAATCAGCCGAAACCAATCAACCTGTTGCAGTATCTTCTCAGTATTCTGGGGAGACTTGACAAATTTTCCTAATGGTACTCGTGTAAAATAAAGTGCTGATGAAATTTGTCAAGTCTTGTCCGCGATTTATTGAGAAGATACCTGTTGCAGTTGGAAATTAGATAGAACACTCGTATGATAGATTATGAATGGGATGAACATAAATGTGCTGCCAATCGAAAAAAACACGGGGCAACATTCACCATCGCTGAGAATTTCGTTTGGGAGAGCGCAATTCTGATAGAAGATGATCGCAGAGATTATGGCGAAACACGTTATCGGGCGATGGGCTTAATTGGAATTCATATTTATGCGTTGGTTTTTACGATGCGGGGAAATGCAGTCCGTATTATCAGCCTTCGTAAGGCAACTCGCCAAGAAAAAAAAGATTATGACAAAAATAGACGATATTGAAAACCCAGAATGGACGCAGGAAGAATTTAGACAGGCACGTCCAGCGGCAGAACTCTTTCCGCATCTTGTCTCGGCCCAGAAACCTTCGCAACAATTAACCAAAACGCCTGTCACTGTTCGCTTAAACCCAGAAATTGTGGCGTACTTCAAATCTTATGGAAAAGAGTGGCAGATGAAACTAAATGCTGTGCTGATGGAGTACATTGCCGCACGCTGAGGAATGAGGATTTATTGAACCTCATTCCTAAAATAAACCATTATGAAATTAGAAACAACGCACTTATATCAAGAAATACATGCACAGCCAGCTAAACAAAGAATGGAGCAGTAAAGCCAGAGTTGACCGCACAATTTTGGCTTCGCTTTTTCCCGGCAATGCCTCTATTCGTCTTACTCAGGAAATTCGGCATGGTTCAAAATGGTAAAAATCATCTTTACAGTTTGTTACGATATTGGGCGACCATGAAGGTCGCCCCTACAGGAGTAAATTGTAGGGGCGTGGCTTTATGCCCGTCCTCAAACTGTAAAGATCATTTCGTATAAAATGAACCATGTCCAAATTTCTAGCACAAACCATTCCATAATCTACTCAACTTTTTCACCCAAAGGGTATGTTTGTGGTGAATTACGAAGGAAGGTATCCACATTAGCTTGATTGGCAAGATAAGCAGGTATATTCTCATTCATATACCCCTTCAAAGACCCTTCTATAATGCGGATGAAATCTACATCCAGATATTGCGATTCCGATTCGAAGTTGCTTTGAACAAAAATTCGCCCCTCCGTTTGCCAATCAGCAAGAAGCTGAACCGAACTATACGATATTTCTCCCGCATTACTGATGAAAAAGAAAAGTTTATCGCCATCTGGATGTGACCATAAAATCATGTCAGCCCACTCGACTGGAAAACCATAAGCTGACCCCGACAAAGGAGACATGCCCCAGGAATTGGCATCGTTGCCAACAATGCTATAGCTGCCATCTGGACAGCCTTCAATATGAACTTCCCGCGCACCATCCAACTTCAATCCAGTGAAAAAACAAGCCGTATCTGATGACACGCGCAAACGCACATGGGAAAATGAGCCAGCAGGAACAGAGGCTTGAGAGAATATCCCCTGCACGGCCGTTTCTCCCCCCAAACGTAAAGCTCCTTCAGGCAGAATGTTTGCAGCAGAAAGATGAGATGACATAAGCGTAGTTAATGCGCTTAAATCGGCGGTATCAGTAAAATCCAAACTGTGCAAAATTGAGAACTCCATTGATTGAGGCTCGGCAGCTTCTAATTCTGCTGCTCTAGCTGATTCAGCCGCATATAAGGGGAACTGTTCAGCCAAATACAGATCAAGAGAATCATCAACAACACGAATGAAGTCTACATCCAAAAATTGATTTTCTTCTTCAGACCATATACCAATAATAAATTGTGCCTGTTCTGCCTGCCAATCAGGGTCAATATCAACTGTGATGGACGAAAATTTTCCATCTTGATGTGTCAAAACAAATATCGTTTTGCCGTCAGCACTGGTCGAGAGAAGCGCGTCGCTCCACGCATCGGAAGAGGCGTCTACTTTTCCAGCAAGTTCCATCTCGTTGAATTCCGATTCTGCCTCCATATTATGCACGGCAACAAAATGATACGGGTTATCAGGGCAAGCCTCAAGACGTAATATCTTTTCGTCAGGCAGTGACGCAGCAACATTCATTTTTAGGCTGATAAAAAAACAAGGGCCGTTTGGCGAGACGCGCGTTTTCACATGAACGATATTCCCCATTGATATTCCTGATATAGCAATATCTTGCAAACCCGTTTCACTTGATAACCTTAATGCTCCATTTTGCAAGAAATCTTCCCCTGAGAATTGAGCCGAACCCCCTGAGCCGAAAGATGTCTCCAACAACTCTATATCTTCAACTTCATCAAAAGCTAAATCCAGTGCGGTAAAATCACCTGATTCTGTGGGTACTTCTATGCTTTCTGGATGTGATATTTCATCTTCATTTTCACTAAAGTTTGATGTTGAAATGTCCGAATGAAGAAAATCGTGGATTTGATCCACATTCTCAGCAAATGGCGGCGCGTTCAACTCAAGATAGCTCTCTATATCACCGTTAATGATTTTTAAGAAATCTACTACCACTTCACCCTCATACCCTTCAAGAGAAAAGGCAAACTGCCGCGCATTTGCCCAATCGGGCAGGATTGATTTTGTTAGATAATAAGATGCAGGGTTTTCAGCATCCCAAGCCAGAGCATAAAAGTAAGGAGAATCACGATTCTCAACCCAAAAAACAGCTTCAACCCATTGATTGGGGACATTGATCAGTGACCCCGCCGATTCATTAAGAATCTCATCACCAAACATGTCTGGATATCCGACGCTCAGTTCGCCATAAGAGCAAGTGCCAAGAGATACCCCATGAAACTGCTCCGTTTCGTTCGATCCCCATAAAGGAAACGCATAACAGGTTTCTTCATCGGTAATTTGCCAACGTAAATGAAGAAATGTCCCATATTCAAGAAGCTGTTTTAAGGTCGCCCCCCGAAGTGGATAATCTCCGAAATAAAAAGCTCCCTGTTCCATCTTGACATCATTGGGATCAACTTCAAATTCGTTCCCATCTTCATCAAAAGAAGACATAAGGTTAAAATAGGATAAATCTGCACGGCCGTTAAACTCTATTTGAACCAATGCGGCAGCGTCTTCCTCGTTATTTAAAATGGGAACGGCCGTTTTTGTTACTGATGAAGATGCGCTTGTTGAAATGGGGACGGTCGTTTCTTCCGCTTTGTCCAATTTAGTGACATTAAAAACGCCGGCTTGCGCCAGCAAACCAAACACAACCGTAACCAGCAAAATAATGATCGTATTCTTACCCGCTTTTGTCACTCTAAATGCGTTTTCAGGCATCAATTTGGAAATGCCCCACCTAAACAGGATCGTCCCCACAGTTATAGCACTCATAATCCACAATAAACGGCCGACATTGCCCTGCATAATCCCCTGCACGTCAGAGGAGCTTGGGTTAAACAGTAAATGATACATGCCGAAAGTTGTCGGAATAAACAAGCCCCCCCACAGCTTAGGATACTTTTTATGCAAAACCTCCCCATCTAAAACATCTAGCGGAATAAGCTCAAAAAAAGCATATTGCAAGCCCACTAAGAAAAACATCTCTAAAAGCGGCATCGCATTAGGAAATTTTGCCGAAAAAAGCCATCCAATAAAGGTTAATCCTAGAATAACGAGTTTGACCACAAATGCTCGTATGGCATCTATATTTTCATCTTCAATATCTGGTTTGAGAAAAAAAGTATCTACCGAACCAAGAACAATGCCGGGATTCAAATGTAAACTATAGGATAAGCCGCTGCTTATGGCGGCAAGAATAACTCCCGGCCAGCCAACTTCCGCTTGTTTGAACTCTGTCTTTACCTTGAACGTGCTGCGTACAACCAACTCACCTATAGTCTGTAAACTGCTGATAACCACTCCTCCCAAAAAGAGTGTTCCAATTAAGGCGCGTTGCTCAGATGAAAACAACACGCTCGTATCTAGAAAAGATTGGATGACAGCTATCAGCGTTAAAATAAACAGCCAAGTGAGTAAAAGGGTCAGAGCGGGGATTTTTGGGAATACTACTCTCTTTTTTCCCCAAGGAGAGATGCGGGTGAAGAATTTCTTTATAGGGGTGAAAAATTTATCTTCTAACAGATCAGAATAGACCTCAAAAGCTTCATTAATATATGTAGAAACTATGCCCACATAGACAAGTGTCACTATCGCCAGAAACACATTTACCCCGATAACTTTAGCATCTTTTGAAACATCTTCTGGACGAATGATGCCCGGCAAAGCACGAGTGGCACTCTTTTTTACTTTTACAGGTTGTGAGAATGTACTGGTTGTTCCATCTTCATCATACGCAAGAAGGGAGACGTATTCGTCTAACTTTCCATCAGGCAAAAGAATATCAAAATATCCGTCAGCATTAGATGTGGCTTCGTTTACATAATACCCACCCGATTGTGGTTTGTCATATGTATACATTTCTACTTTGCTATTTGGCTCTGTATATCCAGAAACCATTCGGGAGAAAGCGGCTATCTCAGAAGGCGGGCGAATCCACGTATTTAGTGAGGTACTATTGATTATGTTCTCTTCTATATTATTATAAATCGTGTTCCGTGTAATACGATTTCCCAATGTGTCCGAGCCAGAAACGAGTATGCTTCCTTTATTATTGATAATATAATTACTGGGTCCAATTTCATTGTCATAAGCCCCATTCATAACAAAAAGTCCAGTTCCGTTTCCAAGCTCAAGGGTATGGCTAATGTCTGTTCCGATAGCATTGCCGATAATTTTATTTTGATAACAGCCTTGTCCCAACATGATCCCTACTTCGTTAGAGGAAATAACATTGTTCTCAATACTATTGTCGTGAGCACCAGAATCAAGGGCTATCCCTTGATGAGGATTTTCTAACGGTCCCTCTCCCGTTATATCCACACCAACAAGGTTTCCAAGAATATGGTTCCCTGAAAAGTCTCCATTAATTTCGATATTAATGGAGTTTGTGCTGATTAAATTTCCTTCGCCGCCTTCGCCGCCAATGATATTGTTCGATGAGTAAATACGTACACCATTGATGCCATTGGATTGGGCAGTCAAACCGCTGCTATCTGTTCCCATGAAATTGCCCTGAATGATATTTTCTCCGCCTCCGTAAATGGCAACAGCACTCCCCACATTCCCGCTAAGAAGATTACATGGAGCGATACAAGGTGCAATTATGCTCTCTCTTGCTCCGCCAACCTTGTTTCTACTTGCCTCCTCTATCAGGATCGCATCCCCAGAAAAATTGATGATTTGTATCCCTTGCACTGCATTATTATCTGATCGAATAACCAAAGCATTTAGGTATTCGGCATTCAAACTAAAAGTCAGGTCAATGTTTTTTGCCCCTGCTGGAACATCTACCTCAAACAGTTCCTGCGACCAAAAATCGCTGTGATTATATTCTTCTGCAAATTGCTCGTAATTGCCAGCACCATCCTCCAACAAAAATTCAATCATCACAGCAAGGTCAAGTTGCTTATGTTGAAAATTCAAGGTGAGGTGTTGTGCATTGCCAACAGAGATACGGTTGCTTTCCCCTGAAGATTCATTCCCCAATCCATAGAAATCGAACTCCCTATCTTCTTCTTGATAAGCCAGCATAATCGTGCCGCTATATGGATTTGGCGTGAACGCAACCGCCCCCTCACTCTCAGCCCCCTCTGCGCTGTTCCAGCCATAATTATCTACGTCTTCTAGCTGCCATATCAACCAATGATTTAGATTTTCTGCAAAATCACCATTAGCGATTAAATTTTCACCTGTATCTGTTATCAGGCTAATATCATCAAGAAATCCTGTCGTCTCTCTTTGCGCCAACAAACTCCCATCAATAATTACGCCTGCGCCAGAGCCGTCAATCGTTACGCCACCGGTGTCTAAGGGGGGAAGTTCACTTTTTGGGAAAATAGAGGTTGGATTATTTGGCGGGAAAATTTGGGGATCAAAGATGATGTGGTCGCCAGAACGTGCATTTTGTAACGCCTCTCGTAAACTCCCTTCTCCTGCGTCATTGGTGCTGCTTATTATGATGATGCGTTCATTTTCTTGTGCGTTTGTTGATGCGACATTTAATAGTATCGAGAGTAATAGAATAAGTACGGTGATCCTACATTGTTTCGTCATCATTTTTTCCTTTGCTTAGAAATCAGTATGATTGTTCATTCTTTTACAAATTGAGTATAACATAAAAGCATTCCGTTATGCGGCGGTTCCATCCAAACCATCTTCCGCGAGCTAGGTGCAGACGCTTTTCGTCAAATGGAAACGGCCGTTGCCCTTCAGTTAAGTCAGCGAGAAAACCTCATCATCTCCACTGGCGGACAGCTCATGCTCGATCCCCAAAACGCGGACGCGCTCATGAAAAACGGCATCGTCTGGGTGGACTTCGAGACGCAAAAACGCACTCCTAAAGCGAGTGCGCTATGGTATCGGGATGTGATTGGCAAAAATGGGTTGTAAAAAATCCGCAGATTTCGCAGATTCGTGCAGATTAAAAACATAACAAAAAATCTGCGTCAATCTGCGAAATCTGCGGATCAACCTTTGCATAGCGGGCGGACAAATGAAAAAAAGCGGACAGATTATTCTTTTATGGCTGGTGTGGGCGATTTTGCTCATTGGTTTTCAGCAGCTTGTCGGCAATCGGTTTCAACCCAAACGTCCAGATGGCGCGTTGTCGTGGACGTTGGGCGAGACGGGGCGCACTAGCCAGAAAGACCAAAAGTACCTCAACGAGCCGTTCATGAACGAGGCGGTCGCGTGGGATTCGGAATACTATCTTTCCATCGCCGTCGGCGGCTACGATGACCCCGACAGCCGTTGGGCGGAGCTGGATGGGGATGAATATGCGTTGAATTACGCCTTTTTCCCCGTTTATCCGATGCTGATGCGCTTAACGGCCGTTCCTCTCCAACAACTCGGTCTAGACGCACTACCAACGGCCGTTTTATCCGGCATCATCATCTCCCTTTTCGGCACATTGCTGGGCATGTTCGCCCTGTACGACCTCGCCCGCGACGAGTTGGGGCATGATGGCGCGATGCGGGCATTGTTCTACCTGCTCATCTTCCCGACGGGCTTCTTTTTGGCGCAAGTGTACACCGAAGGGCTGTTTGTCGGGCTTGCGTTTGGCGCGTTAGCCGTCATGCGGCGCGGGCGGGGGCGATGGACTTTCCTGCTTGCCGCCGCCATCCTCTCCGCATTGGCGACGATGACGCGGGCGGTGGGCATTGCCCTAGCTCCGCTCCTGTTTTTGTCCATGTTTGACTTGTCGCTGGCGGGATGGCGGTTGAAAACGGAGACGTTTCGTTCCTATGCGTGGTTGTTTGGCGGCTTGGCGGCGTTGTTGCCAACGGCCGTTTTCCTCATCTGGAACTTTTCCGCGTGGGGCAACAACTTCCACACCATCGAGGCGTTCTATTTTGGGCGCGGGGCGATGAAAATTCTCCCCTCAATCGGCAATTGGCGGGAAGCATGGCTGGCAATGCGCGGTGGCGAGAGTTATTTGGTTGGCGTGGGGGGACAAACGGCCGTTTACTTCGCATTAGAATTTACTGCCCTGCTGCTGGGGCTGGTTGCCAGCCTGTTCACCCTGAAACGGCACACCGCCGTCGCCCTGTTTAGCTTGGCCGCGTGGGTCATCGTTGTGTTAAGCGGTGCGCCGCAAAGTATGATACGATATATGCTCGTCTTGCCCGCCATTTACATTTTTTTGGCACGAATTGGCAAACATTATACTATTGATCGCGCTTGGACAATCGCCAGCTTGCTGCTATTTTCCTTGCTGACTATTTTATATACCTTTGATTTTTGGGTGGCGTGAGCGTGTTTGTAAGTATACGAGTGGCGAGTACAAAATCGCTACCACCACTTACCACGCGCTGCTCGCCGCTCGCTACTCCATTATGAACGTAGAAAACACATTGCTTTACCAAGAAATTCATGCACAACCGACCGTGTTGGCTTCCTTTTTAACTAAAGAAGATGCCAACATTCGCCAAATTACGGCCGCAATCAAGAAACGCACCATCACCCACATCGTCATTGCCGCACGGGGGACGAGTGATAACGCGGGGCGGTACGCCAAATATCTATTCGGCGCGGTCAATCGGTTGCCTGTGATGCTGGCAACGCCCAGCCTGCACAGCATTTACAAAACGCCGCCGCGCTACGAAAACGCGCTCATTATCGGTATCAGTCAGAGCGGCAAAAGCCCCGATATTGTCTCTGTGCTGGCGGAGGGGCGGCGGCAAGGGGCGTTGACGGTGGCGATTACGAACACGCCTGATTCTGATTTGGGCAAAACGGCCGTTCACATCATCAACCTCCACGCTGGATTAGAGCAATCCGTCGCCGCCACCAAAACGTACACCACCTCGCTGGCGGCCATCGCCCTGCTCAGTGCCATCGCCCATGAAGATGACGAGATGCTGGCGACATTGCGCCAGATTCCGGCCCAAATGGCACAAACGCTGGCCTTGTCGCCCCAAATTGCCACCGCCGCCGAACGGTATCGCTACATGCGTGTTTGCGCCGTGATTGGGCGCGGCTTCAATTATGCGACCGCGTTTGAGCTGTCCTTAAAAATCAAAGAGTTGAATTATGTGATGGCCGAGCCGTACAGCAGCGCCGACTTCATGCACGGCCCCGTCGCCGTCGTCGAGCAGGCGTTCCCGACCATTCTCATCGCCCCGTCGGGGGTGATGCTGCCTGAAATGAAGACGTTTGCGGCCGAGTTGAAGGCGCGTGGGGCCGAACTTATCACCATCAGCGACGACGATGAAATGGTGGCGATGGGGCGGACGGCGTTCCATCTGCCGGTGACGGTGCCAGAGTGGGTCTCGCCGTTGTTGAGTATTGTTCCCGGCCAACTGTTGGCGATGCACCTTGCCCATGTGCGCGATTTTGACGTGGACAAGCCGCGCGGCTTGCTGAAGGTGACGGAAACGCGATAATGTAAAGAGTAAGAGAGTGACGATTAAAATCGCTGTGAATATGTTCAAAGAACCCGCTTAATGCGGGTTTTTTTTGTTTCAGGGCGAAGATAGTTTAGTAGTAATCGGCGTTCATTGCATAAATCAGGGGGGCGCAAAAGCTAATCTGCTCCGAGAATTGTAAATACGCTTACCGACACCGTGCCATAAACCGTATATTGTTGTGCCTACAGTAACAAATATAACGCTTTGTAAGAGGAAACGACAGATGAACATACCAACGATAGCCGCCAAGAGTGTCCCTTTCATCAACACCCAGCAGATGATCGAGGTGGATCGAGCGATGATAGAAGAGTATCGCATCAGTTTGATGCAGATGATGGAGAATGCAGGGCGCAATTTGGCGCATTTGGTGCGGGAACGCTTTTTTGATGGTGATCCACGTGGGAAAACGGCCGTTATTCTAGCAGGAACGGGCGGTAATGGCGGCGGCGCATTGGTTTGTGCGCGTCGGTTACATAATTATGGTGCTGAGATTCGTGTAGCGATTAGCAAATCAACCTCCAACTTCACTCCCACAGCCGCTCACCAACTGGGTATTTTACAACAGATGGGCATTCCCATCGCCATTGGCGAAGTGATAGGGGATGAGGCCGATTTGATCATCGACGGTCTTATCGGGTACAGCTTGCACGGCGATCCGCGCGGCGCGGCGGGCGAATTGATTCGCTGGGCGAACGCCCATCCCGCACCCATTTTGGCATTGGATACGCCATCAGGTTTGGACGCGGCCAGCGGCATAGTGTACGAACCTGTCATCCGGGCAATGGCAACGATGACATTAGCATTGCCGAAAAAGGGGATGTGGACGAATCCAAACAGTTACCAAACGGCCGTTTCCCAAATAGGCGAACTGTATCTCGCCGACATTAGCGTGCCGCCCGCACTGTACGCCAATCCCGCGCTTGGCTTGTCCGTCGGTCATATTTTTGCGACCAGCGACATTGTACGTTTGCAATAATGGATTAATGAGACGCAAGGAGATAATTTTATGGTTCGACGATGTGATGTTGATGTATCTTCTCAATATTTTGGGGAGACCTGACAGGTTTTTTTTTGAGTACTCGTGTGAAACGAGAGTATTTGTGAAACCTGTCAGGTCTTGTCCACGAGTTATTGAGATGTTACATGTTGATGAATATAAATTTAAGTTGTAGGTCAAGTTTGCAAACTTGACCTACCGTTACACAGGAGATAAAGATGAATATCGTAATATGGGTTGTACAAGTATTGTTGGCGATGGGGTTTTTGATGGCTGGCGGCATGAAAATGATGAAGCCGAAAAGTGAGATTGAAAAAATGATGGCCTGGGCGAAAGATTTCCCTCAAAGTCAGATTAAAATGATCGGCATGATCGAAGTTTTCGGTGCAATCGGCCTTATCCTGCCCGCCGCCACGGGCATACTGCCCATCTTAACGCCGATAGCGGCGGTTGGATTGGCCTTGACGATGGTCGGCGCGTTGGTCACCCACATTCGCCGTAAAGACGGTATGGGCGAGACGCTTCCGTCAGTGATGATGTTGTTGATGTCGTTGTTTGTAGCTTACGGCCGTTTTGTGTTCGTTCCGTTGCATTAAACAAGATGTAGGGGCGACCCGCTGGGTCGCCCAGAGGATATCACCATCATCCATAGTGTAGAAAATCAGCAGACGTTGTCGGTTTGGCAGGGGCGGGGAATGAAATTGAGTAACGGCCGTTTGCAATGGCTGCTCGACAAAGACGCAGCACAATATCTGCATATGCAGGAAGGAAATGTATGAATCACAATGAAGGTAAACAAGTAAAAGCAGCCGTCTGGAGCGAGATGGCAGATCGGCAGCCCGTGTACGCGCTGGTTGCCAATGTCGATTTAGTCATCACCCGTTTTGGCGATGAGGTGTCGGTGCTGTACGGCCGTTGTCTCCATCGCGGCGCGTTATTATCCGATGGCACGGTGCGCGGCGAGGATTTGATTTGCGGCGTGCATAATTGGGATTATCGGCTCGACAGCGGCGTAAGTGCATACAATAATGAAGAGGTATTGCCCAAATTCAACGCATGGATCGACGTAGAAGCGGATGCGGTTTATGTCGATGAGGCCGAAATTGCGGCGTGGGAGTTGGAAAACCCGCAACCGTATCAGCGCGACAGCTATTTGGGGCTGTATGCCGATCTGCACGGCACAGCCGATGAGCCGCATAACCGCTACATCCGCGATTTAGCCAAAAACGGGCTGAAAAAGGTGGGGCATCATGGGGCGGTCTCGTCAATGGGTGTGCCGTTGACACAGCTTCCCCGTTGGGATGATGTTCAGATTTTGACGGCGCAATTGTGGAAACGGCCGTTACTAGACGAAGTTCCCGTCGCCACCGATCTCACCATTGGCCCCAACGCCAAAAAACCCCTTCACCTCGACATCCCCCTTTTCGTCAGCGATATGAGCTTCGGTTCATTGAGCGAAGAGGCTAAGGTCGCATTGGCGATGGGCGCGGAAATGGCAGGCACAGGCATCTGTTCAGGCGAAGGCGGAATGTTGCCCGAAGAACAAGCGGCCAATTCGCGCTACTTCTACGAACTCGCCTCCGCCAAATTTGGCTGGGATATTGAGAAAGTGAAGCAGGTGCAGGCGTTCCATTTCAAAGGCGGGCAGGGGGCAAAAACGGGTACAGGCGGCCATCTTCCCGGCCGCAAAGTCGTCGGCAAAATCGCCCAAGTGCGCGGGCTGGAAGTCGGGCAGGACGCGATCAGCCCCGCCACTTTCCCCGATTTGATCACCGTTGAAGATTACCAGCGCGTCGCCGCCGACGTGCGCGACGTGTCGGGCGGCATCCCAATTGGGTTCAAATTATCGGCGCAACATATCGAAAAAGATATTGATTTTGCGCTGGAAATTGGCGTGGATTACATCATCATGGACGGGCGCGGCGGCGGCACAGGCGCAGCTCCCAATCTGTTCAAAAACAACATCTCCGTGCCGACGATGATCGCGCTGGCACGCGCCCGCCGCCATCTGGACAAGCGCGGCGTGAGCGGGCAGGTGACGCTCATCATCACCGGCGGCTTACGCACCGAATCCGACTTCGTGAAGGCGATGGCGTTGGGGGCGGATGGGGTTGCCCTCGCCAATTCGGCGATGCAGGCGATTGGCTGCTTGGGGATGCGGGCGTGTGCGACCAATAATTGCCCCGTCGGCGTTGCCACCCAACGGCAGGATTTGCGCTCGCGGCTGGTTGTGCGCCAATCGGCCAAGCAGTTGACGACCTTTTTGAGCGCGTCCACCCATCTGATGCAAGTGTTGGCGCGGGCGTGCGGGCATACCCATCTCAACCAGTTTGAGGTAGACGATTTGACCACATGGAATCGGGACACCGCGCAATTGGCAGGTGTGCCGTACAGCGGCGTGATGCCGCTGTAGGTCAAGTTTGCAAACTTGACCTACGGGTTTCGTGGGTGACTTGATCATTTAACGTACATACATCCCAAGTATGTACTGTTATTTATGAAAGGATACGAGAAATAAAGTAAAATTGAGTAGTAACTCCCAGAGAGTTTTTTAAGCGGTTACTCTCTACCTATTCGGCCTACTCTTGGCACGATCTGCGTATAACTAACTCCGTCGGTAATAGTGTGAGCGAAACGGCCGTTTCACCGCGCATCAATTTAATCAACTGTTCGGCCGCCTTGCTGCCCGCTTCCATAATCGGAGCGCGGACGGTGGTCAGCGGCGGCATCGTGTAACGGGCAAAACTCACATCATCAAAGCCGATGACGGCAACATCTTGCGGAATTTTTTTACCTGCCTGCTGCAGGGCAAAAATCGCCCCCTGTGCGGAATTATCATCAGCAGCGAAAATCGCGTCGATCTCAATCCCATCCTGCATCCATTGGGTAACGGCCGTTTCCGACACCGCCGCCGAGAAGCTGCCATCCTTCACCAAAGCCGACCGAAACGGAATGCCATGCGCCGCCAATGTCTCTCGATACCCTAACTCGCGCCAATAAGAATCCTCATTTCCCTCTGGCCCAGACAAAAAAGCAATACGCCTGCGCCCGCAGCCAATAAGATGGGCGACCGCCTTCGCCGCCCCCTTCTTGTTTTCTACTGTCACACAAGGGATGTTTAACCCTGCTGGTGGTGTCTGATGTAATAAAACGACAGGAAAATCACGTCTATCAAAACGTTGTAGTTCACTTTCGCTCAAACTATGAGCAAAAACGATCAGCCCGTCGGTATTGTTCTCATTCAATGGTAGAAAGGCACGGCGATCTTTACTACTATGCCCTTGGGTGCAATAAAGTAGCAACTCATATCCTTCAGCAACAAGGGATTGCTCTATGCCTAACAATAGCTCTGCTAAGAATGGATCGCCAATGCCGGGAAAAATCAGCCCGACTAAATTTTGCCGTCCACCTGCCATCTGCCGCGCCCCGCTGTGAGGTATATAATCCAATTCAACGATGGCAGTTTGCACACGCGCCATTGTTTTATCGGCTACCTGCCCCTTTTTATTCAGCACACGGCTGACGGTGGCGGTAGAAACCTTTGCTAAGGCGGCTACATCTTCGATTGTAAAACGGCCGTTTGTCCTTTGTGTCATAGCATCATCCGTAAAAATAATGAATAATGAATAATGAATAGCGTACAATTATCACTGAATAATTGCCTGCCGTACCCATTAATCCACTGTCGTCTTGACAAAATCAAGCGTACTGATAAAATGTAAACGCTTGCTGTAAGCGTTTACATTTTATCATCCCCTAGCAAGAATAGCTAGGACATCATTTTATAGGCCATTGTCGCTTTTTCAAATATTCAACGGTCTGTGAACCCATATTATTATGAAAGTAACAATTATCGGGGGTGGCTCCAGCTACACCCCAGAACTTATCAACGGATTTTTAGAACGAGTTGAACAATTTCCTCTTCAAGAACTGTGGCTACACGATATTTCAGCCGAACGATTAGCCATCGTCGGCGGTTTTGCCCAGCGGATGGTTGCCGCTAAAAATGCACCCTTCACCGTCCATCTAACGCAGGATCAGCGCGAAGCCATCGCGGGTGCAAGTTACGTCATCACCCAATTGCGCGTGGGCGGCATGAAAGCGCGAAAAGCGGACGAATATCTGGGACGGCGGCACGGCCTTGTCGGGCAGGAGACGACGGGCGTGGGCGGCATGGGCAAAGCGTTGCGAACCATCCCCGTCATTTTAGCCATCGCCCGCGATATGCGCGAGTTGGCTCCCGACGCGCTGTTGGTCAATTTTACCAATCCGGCGGGGTTGGTGACGGAGGCGGTGACGCGCCATGTGCCAGAGATAACGGCCGTTGGTGTCTGCAATGTCCCCTACAACGCCCGCATGAGCATTTTGGAAGGGTTGGAAAAGCAGGGCATCCATGCCACGCCCGCACAAACCGAGTTGAACACGCTCGGCTTGAACCATCTTTCATGGCATCGCGGCTTCACCGTTGACGGCAAGGATGTATGGCCGCAAGTGATGGCGCAATATCTGGCTGATTTGCGCGAAAGTGACGAGCCAGAATGGGAAGTTGAACTCATCAATTCCTTGCAAATGATCCCCAACTACTATTTACAATACTTCTATCACACCGCCCGCAAAATCGCCGGTCAAGACGCATGGCCGCCCTCCCGCGCCGAAGAGGTGATGGAAATTGAGGCCAGATTATTGAAACAGTACGCCGAGCCTGACCGTACCGAGCCGCCAGCGGGATTGATGGAGCGCGGCGGTGCGTATTACTCGACGGTTGCCACCCAACTGCTGAATGCCCATTACAACAATTTGGGCGAAACGCATGTGGTCAACACCGCGCATCATGGCGCGGTGACAGGTTGGCCGAGCGATTGGGTGTTGGAAATGCCCTGCCGTATAGACCGCGACGGCATCCATCCGTTGGAAGCGGAACCGTTGCCCGCCGTCGTGTTTGGGCTGTTGAGTGCGGTGAAAATGTACGAGATATTGACGGTAAAAGCGGCCGTTTATGGTGACAGAAATGCGGCATACCAAGCGTTGCTCGCTCATCCGCTCGGCCCATCTGCTGACAAAATTGATGCTGTTTTGGATGATATGCTGATTACCCACAAGGCACATTTGCCCCAATTTGAATAAGATTATGATCCGCAGATTACGCAGATTAGCGCAGATTTCTTTTTAATAATCTGCGCTAATCTGCGTAATTTGCGGATAGAAGAAAAAGTATGGATACGCAACAGATTCTAAAAAAACTCGGTTTTTCAGCCAATGAGCGGGTCGTTATTTTTCATGCCGATGACATTGGCATGTGTGAAGCATCGGTGAGCGCGTATGCCGATGTCATTGATTTTGGCTTGCTTTCCTCAGCGGCGACGATGGTGCCTTGCGCGTGGTTTCCAGCAACGGCCGTTTTTTGCCACACCCATCCACAAGTTGACATGGGGGTGCATCTCACCCTCACCAGCGAGTGGGATAATTATCGCTGGTCGCCGCTTTCCACCGCCGATCCCGCATCGGGATTGATGGATGGCGAAGGGTATTTCCATCGGGCGGCAGCTGGATTGCTGGAGGGGGCGAAGAAAACGGCCGTTTACCTCGAACTCAAATCCCAAATCAAACGCGCCATCGCTGCCGGCATCAACATCACCCATATTGACACCCATATGTTCACCGTCTATCCCGCCTATATTGATATTTACCTGCGTTTGTCCGACGAATTTGGCGTTCCCGCCTTTGCCCTACAGCCCGATGCAGAACAGCAGCTTGGGCGGCGGTTGACAGAGGAAGAAGCGGAGAAACGGCCGTTGCTCAATGCGTGGAGTGCGATGTCCTACACCGAACACGAGAACCGTTTCGCGCAAGCGCGGCACTATTTGGACAATTTCCCCGTCGGCATCAGCTATTTTCTGGTGCATCCTTCCAAAGATACGCCCGAACTACGCGCCATCGCCCCCGATTGGCGCACACGGGTAGCCGATTACGAACTATTCACCAGCGACCGTTTCCGCAACTATATACAGAAAAGCGGTATCCAAATTATCGGCTGGCATCATCTAAAGGAGCTATTGTGAGCCGTTATTTTCTAGGCGTAGATACGGGCGCAACCAAAAGTCACGCGCTGATCATTGATGAAAACGGCCGTTCGCTCGGCTTTGGCGTAGACGGTCCTGGCAATTGGGAAGTCGTCGGCTGGGATGGATTGCGCCGTGTGCTGGATGATGTCATCGCCCAAGCGACAACGGCGGCAAGCATTGACCGATCCCAAATTGCGGGCGCGGGCTTTGGGCTGGCAGGCTATGATTGGCCTGAAGATCGCCCGCCGCATCTCAAAATTATCCGTGAAATCGGCATAACCTGCCCCATTCAACTGGTCAACGACGCATTCATCGGCCTGCCCGCTGGCACGGATAAAGGATGGGGTGTGGTCGTCAGCGCGGGAACAAGTTGCAACTGTTACGGCCGACATCCAGACGGGAAAATCGGGCGCGTGATCGGCTCCAGCTACATCGGCGGCGAGTACGCAGGTGCGAGCGAACTGGTCTGGAAAGCGGTGCAAATGGTGGCGCAAGCGTGGACACAGCGCGGCGCGGCAACCCGCCTGACCGATGCGTTTTTGGACGTGACTGGCGCGCCCGATGTGACCAGCCTGCTGGCTGGATTGGTACGTGATCGGTATAAAATTGGTGCAGAATGCGCGCCACTTATTTTTGAAATCGCCGATGCTGGTGATGAAGTGGCGTTGGATTTGGTCTGTTGGGCGGGGCGCGAATTGGGCGAATTAGCCAACAGCGTCATCCGCCAGCTTGACATTGCCGAATTGGCGATGGATGTCGTCTTGTCAGGCAGTTTCTTCAAAGGCAGCCCGCTTTTACAACAGACGGTGGCTGATACGATTCACGCTTTTGCTCCCCACGCCCGCCTCATTCGCCTGCGAACTGATCCCGTGATTGGTGCGGCTCTACTCGGTCAAGAAGCGGCGGATGATGACCATTAGCTCGTCGATGAATGAATTCATCGCCTGATATAAGAAACATGCTAAAGCATGTTGAAAACGGCCGTTGCAGTGCGCTTTAGCGTACTTCTTGTAACAGCCATCGGTTTTCAACCGATGGTGATGGGCAGAATTTGGAGTATGCAATCGCCCAATGATGACCATTGACAATGCAATTTGTGAATGGTATATTGTTGATACTATCAAATAGATAGTGTGAATAATATAATGACAGAGGTGTGGTATGAGCATGTATACAGCCCGTGTACAGTCGGTTTTAACTCCCTATCAACATGCAGCGATGCAGGAATTATCCAAAAAATCAAAAACGCCGATAAGCGTACTCATTCGGCAGGCGATTGAGCAGGTTTATTTTGAGCCAATTGCCCAAAAACGCCGATTGAACGCTCTTGATCAACTGCTCTCTCTGGATGCTCCTGTTGCCGATTGGGAACAGATGGAAGCGGAGATCGTGCAGGGAGCGGTGACATGAGTAACTCCCCCGTTTTTCTGGATGTAAATGTACCCATGTATGCGGCGGGGAAACCGCACGATTACAAGGATTCTTGTGTTTGGGTGATGCGAGAGATTGCACATGGACGATTAACGGCCGTTATTGACACCGAGATCATTCAGGAAGTTTTGTACCGTTATGGGGCGTTGAGGCAATGGCAAATCGCCGCTTCAATGTCTGTCAATCTGCTGACTCTCATCCCTACCGTCTATCCCATCTCTACGGCTGACATACACCTGACCGTAAACCTTTTTCAACGATACGCGCCTCAAGGAGTTAAAGCACGCGATATTATTCATGCGGCCGTTATGCAAAATAATGGTTTGACGCGAATTATCTCCACGGACAAGCATTTTGATGCTATTGACGGCATCGTGCGGGTTGACCCCCAAAGGCTTTTCTTGTCAAAAGACACATCCTTCCTTAGGGAAAACTCGTAAATAACTGTGGCCAAGGTGACAGGCACTTGGCAAGTGCCTGTCACCTGAAAGTCCAAAGTTAAAAACGAACCTTCCCTTAACCCTAAAATTTACCCACATTTAAAACGAGTTTCATCTTGACAAGATGATGACTTCATTCTAAAATGTAAACGTTTACAGTAAACGCTTACAGTATCTATTTTATTAACTGTGGGAACCCCCCACAAGGAGAAAGAAAAAATGTCAAAAGTTAAGTATCTTGTAGTTGCATTACTCCTGCTATTAGGTCTAATGCTCGTCGCCTGCGGCGGCGACACCGAAAAAGCAGATCCAGTCGTGGAGGAGCCAGCAGCCGCAGAAGAAGTAGAAGAACCTGCCGCAGAAGAAGTAGAAGAACCTGCTGAAGAAGCAGTAGAAGAACCGGCTGAAGAGCCAGCGGCAGTTGAGGCAACTGAAGAGCCAGTTGCCGATGAAGCGATGGGTGATAAAGTACAAGTACGCTGGTTTGTCGGTCTTGGCACAGGTGCTGACCCCGAACAAGTCGAACAAGAACAAGCATTAGTTGACGAATTCAACGCCACCCATGACGACATCGAACTCGTTGTCGAATTTGTAGATAACTCCCAAGCTCCCGACCAATTGAAAACACAAGTCGCCGCTGGCGATCCCCCCGACATCGTCGGCCCTGTTGGGCAAAGCGGTGTAAATGATTTCGACGGCCTCTTCCTCGATCTGGAACCTTACTTGGCCGATTATGACTGGAGCGACTTTGATGCTGATTCCATTGATGCGTACCGTATGGACGAGCAAGGGTTGTTAGGCATCCCCTTCGCCGTCTACCCCTCCATGATCTTTGTCAACCGCGACCTGTTTGATGAAGCAGGTTTAGACTATCCTCCGCAAGTATACGGCGAACCGTATGCCGATGGCGATGCGTGGACAGTTGAAAAATATGAAGAGCTTGCCATGCTGTTGACCGTTGATGCAAACGGTAACGACGCAACCAGCCCCGATTTTGACCCCGAAAACATCGTGCAATTTGGAGCACACACCCAATGGACAGACCCGCGCGGTCAATTAGCAGCTCTATTTGGCGCGGACAATTTCATTGATGCTGACGGCAACGCTGTCATCTCTGACCGTTGGCGCGATGGCTTGAACTGGTATTATGAAGGAATGCACGAGAAACATTTCATGCCCAATTCAACCTATCAAGGCAGCGATCTGTTAGCCGCCGGCAACCCGTTCGACTCTGGCAACGTGGCGATGGCGCACGTTCACCTCTGGTACAAATGCTGCTTGGGCAATGTTCCCAATTGGGATATGGCTGTTGTGCCTTCCTACAATGACGCTGGCGACGTGACGGTTAAACTGCACGCCGACACCTTCCGCATTTTTGATGCAACCGAACATCCAGAAGAGGCTGTCGTCGTTCTCAATTGGTTGACTGGCGAAGCGGCTGGCGATTTCCTCCAAATTTATGGCGGTTTCCCCGCACGCAACAGCTTGCAAGAAGATTTCATCAGTAGCTTGGATGAACAGTTCCCGCAAGGCGTAAATTGGCAGGTAGCGATTGACGGATTGGCTTATCCCGACATCCCCAATCACGAATCTAATTTACCGAACTATGCCAAAGCGTATGACCGCATCGGCGCGTTCCAAACCTTGTATGAAACAGAACCCGCACTTGACCTCAACGCTGAAATAGATACCCTTATTTCAGATTTAGATGTAATTTTCCACGAGTAACAAAGTAGCAGGGTGGCGAAGGTGCGGAGCAGCGAAATTGTAGTAAGACAATTTTGCAGCTCTGCACCTTCATAACTTCGCCACTCTGCCATCTTCGCAACTCTACAACCCCGCCCTACTTATGTTATCAGAACTTAATTCAAAAAATCTGCGCTTTAAGCGTGGAAAATTGGGCAGTTTAGCCAAGCGCGAAGCGTGGATCGGGATGGCGTTTATTGCGCCATGGATCGTCGGCTTTTTTTTGTGGACATTCGGCCCCATGCTCGCCTCTCTGTTATTCTCGTTTACTGATTTTAATCTGCTCCGTCGGGAAGAAATTCAATGGATTGGGTTGGATAACTTTAGACGGTTTTTTACTGACCCATTAGTCAGACAAGCAGTCAAGGTATCACTCACTTTTGCTTTTATCGCCCTGCCTGTCAGCGTGATTCAGCCAATTTTGATGGCTGCCTTGTTGAACGACGGCCGTTTATGGGCACGCCGCCTCTTCACAACCCTGTTTTATATGCCGGCAGTCGTGCCATTTGTATCGGCCGTGTACGTTTGGAGCGGCATTATGAACGTGCAGACAGGCTGGTTCAACCGCGCACTCGCCGTACTCGGTGTGCAGGGGCCTGATTGGCTCGGCTCGCAGGTGTGGATTTACCGCTCGCTGGTGATGATCGGATTATGGGGCGTGGGCAACATGATGCTGATGACCTTAGCCACCATGCAGGGTGTGCCGACTGAACTGTACGAAGCGGCCAAAGTGGACGGTGCAGGCCCCCTCACCCAATTCCGCCACATCACCCTGCCGCTCATCACCCCCGTCATTTTCTACAATTTAGTGCTGACCAGCATCGGCATCGTGCAATACTTTTTAGTCCCCTTTGTGTTAAAAGGGCCAAACGGCGATCCCGGCAACGCCACATGGTTTTATGGAATGCACCTCTATAAAGAAGCGTTCTCCTATTCCAATATGGGATACGGAGCGACGATGGCGTGGATGTTATTCATCTTTGTTATGATTTTTACTGTCATTTTGTTCTCAACACAAAAGTATTGGGTTTATTATGCTGGCGGGGAGGATTAAGATGAACAATAAGAACATGGTGACTAAATCTTCCCCTCTATATGGTGAGATGAAAAAATTCTTGGGAAAAATAACATATACATTGATCGCAACGGTCATTCTTCTCGTTTTCCTCTCCCCATTGGCGTACATGGCGACGACATCGTTGAAAAGCCGCGATATGATCGCCCAAGCCGACGGCCCCATCCTGCCGATGGCTCCTGTCACTTTTGAATATAAAGAGCGGGAACATCCCGTCTTGAAAGTTCCCGATGAAAGCGGAAACATCGCCGAGTTAGCGGTGGTCAAAAAAGGGCGTGAAGAAAGTATATTTGTAGACCCCCAAAATCCAGAAGCGGGCGAAATTGTGTGGACAGGGCGATGGCGCACGCTGGAACCTGTGCGCGAATTTGCACCACAATGGGATAATTTCAGCTACGCATGGACGCAGTTGAATATGCCGCGCTTGCTTCGTAATACGCTGATTATCGCGTTTGTCAGCATGGTCGGCACCATCATTTCCTCGACTATGGTAGCGTATGGCTTCTCCCGCTTTCGCATTCCGGGCAAAGATCTGTTGTTCCTGATTTTAATCGCCACCATCATGCTTCCCGCCTTCGTCACCATCGTACCGACCTATGTTTTGTTCGCCTCTATTGGTTGGACGGGGACATTTTTGCCGCTGATTGTGCCGCACTTTTTCGGCAATGCGTACAATGTTTTCCTGTTGCGCCAATTCTTTATGAGCATCCCCAAAGCGTTGGATGAGGCAGCGATGATTGACGGCGCGGGGCCAATGCGCCGCCTGATTTACATCATTTTGCCGCAATCGGTGCCTGTGCTGGTTGCCGTCGGCATCTTCCACTTTATTTGGGCGTGGAATGATTTTTTCGGCCCGTTGCTTTACCTTTCTACCAAGCCAGAATTACAGCCGATTGCGATTGGGATTCAGCGTTTTAACGCCCAATTCTCCGCTCGGCCGCATTTGGTGCAAGCGTCGGCGTTTTGGGGCATGTTCCTGCCTTTGATTCTGTTCTTCTTGGCGCAAAAAGTATTTATGAAGGGTATTGTGTTTACGGGTGTGGATAAGTAGAAAGTTGCAAGTAGCAAGTTGCAAGTTGCAAATGTACTTGTCACTTGTTACTTGTCACTTCTTTTCCCAATGAACTTTTTACGCAACACACTGTTATTGTTTGTTTTGATAGTGGGGCTGAACGCTTGCGGCGCGTCGGCTTCATCTTCTTCTCCTTTGTTGGAAACGGCCGTTTCCACCCAACTGCCCACATTGACACCTGTGCAAACGGCCGTTTCTGATCTCCTTTTTGTAGACGCAAATCAAGATCGCGGCGCGATCAATCCCAATGTGTACGGGGCCAGCTATGGCCCATGGGTTGTCGTCACCGTTGAAATGCAGCCGCTGGCCGAAACATCGGGCGTGACCTATTTGCGCTTCCCCGGCGGCGAATGGGGCGACCAAAATAACCTGACTGACCGCCAAATTGACCAATTTGTCGCTTACGCCCAAAATTTAGGTGCAGAACCCAAAATCAATGTCCGTATGCCGGGCGGCAGCCCTGAACAAGCGGCCGATTTGGTGCGCTATGCCAATATCGAGAATGCGTATAACGTCAAATACTGGAGCATCGGCAACGAACCCGATTTGTACACGCCATACAATATGTACGAGGATTTCGACACCGTTCGCTACAATCAGGTATGGCGCGACTTTGCCGAAGCGATGAAGGCGGTTGACCCCGACATCGTGTTGATTGGGCCGGGCATTTCCCAATATCAGGGCAAGGCTGATGCGGATCCGGTGGATGTAAACGGCCGTTCTTGGATGCACGAATTCCTGCTCGCCAATGGCGACATGGTGGACATCGTGGGCATTCACCGCTACCCCTTCCCCGAAAACATGAGCGGCAGCAAGCAAAGTATCGCCGATTTACGCGAGAATACGAAGGAGTGGGACTCCAT
>WFSA01000296.1 GCA_015486215.1 Anaerolineae bacterium
GTAAATAACTGTGGCCAAGGTGACAGGCACTTGGCAAGTGCCTGTCACCTGAAAGTCCAAAGTTAAAAACGAACCTTCCCTTAGCGTGTTTTCCTTGTCAGCCGATGAATGCATTCATCGGCTATGTGTTTTCCATTAGCAGATAATGTTCTACTCGGTTTTGGTAATATAGCCGCCACGCTTCACGATCTGGATGGTCGATGAAGTGGAAATGGGTGATGCCTGTGTTTTGGCTCCACACTTCACAGCGACGGTAGGGGCCTATATTGAAAATATGGTCAACGGCAACATCGATCACGCCGCCATGACAGACGGCTATCACGTTTTTGTCCCGATAGAGGCGCACCATCTCCTCTATAAATTGGCCGACACGAATACGGAAGTGCATCACGCTCTCGCCGCCTTCGCGCTGGGGGGTGATGGAGTCAAACGGCCGTTCGCTCCCCCATAACTCTCCATAATTGGGCAGATCATCGCTCGGCCATGGGGTGTGGTCGTGTCTGTTGTTCCCGATTTCACGCAGGCGCGTATCGGAAATGATGGACATATTGTAGGCGGCGGCGATGGGAGCGGCCGTTTCTTGCGCTCGTTTCATCGTGCTGGCAAAAATGGCATCCACTTTTTCTAGATGGGATGGTAGCCAAGCGGCGGCGGCAGCAGCTTGTCGTTGTCCAAGCTCAGTCAGCGGCTCGTCTACGTTGCCGCCGTCCCATTCGGGCAAGTTTACATAACTTTGCCCGTGTCGAATTAAATATAAATCCATTATTTTTAGTTTCTCCTTATTTTTATTTTTGCCTATTGTAATTAACAATGAACAATTAGCAATGAACAATGAATAATTGACAATTGACAATTGACAATTAACAATTACCCATGTTTACTCATCAAAACCGATTCTGGCTGACGGCCGTTGCGCTCTTCATTGGTACGTTTTTGTTAGCCCGCGCTTACCCGCTTATCCCTTATTTTGATCATGTGCCGACGGTGGACGGCCGTTTTTTTGCGCCATCACTGGGAGGCGGCCTCTTCTATCTATTGTTGCTATGCTGGCTGTTTGGGATGTACGGGCTGGCGGTGCGATTGCTCAAACGGCTGGCCGATCCGCCCCGTTTGTGGCAATTGAGCGCGGCAACAATTTTTATCGGCATCCCGCTCATTTTTACCTATCCACTCAACGCTAATGACATCTATCGCTACTTCATTCGCGGGCGGATCAGTGCCGTTTATGAAAAGAACTCATTTACCACTGGCCCTGCCGATTTTCCCGCCGATCCGTACCTGCCTTATGCGGGCGAGTGGGCGGAGGAAACGACTCCATACGGCCCCGTTTGGGAGATGGCGGCGTGGGGAATCACGAGTGTCACACCCCATAATCTGCTCGCTGCCCTGCTTGCGTTCAAACTGTTTGGTTTGCTGCTCCATACCGCCATCGGCTGGCTCACTGCTCGCAGCAGTCTCCATCCTGCCCGCACCTTTTTGTTGTGGGCGTGGAATCCAGCGTTGCTGCTCATTTTTGTGATGAATGGGCATAATGACGCGCTCATGCTTTTTTGGCTGATGCTCGGTTGCTGGCTCATCCATCGGGACAAGGTGACAATTGGTTTTATCGTGATGATGCTGGCTCCATTGACTAAAATCATTGGGTTGCTTCCGCTGCCTTTTTTCTTCATTTCGATTATGCTGGGGCTGGAAAACGGCAGTTCTCGTCTCAAATTCCTCCTCATCACCCTTATTTCTGGGGCGGGGCTCTCTTTCCTCACCTTTCTGCCTTTTGGTTCGCCGCTCGATCTGCTATGGCGATTGCTACGCGAAGCGGGTGACGGGGCGGGGTTCTCGCCGATGACGCTTTTTGTGATGGCGGCTCGGGCGGCGGGATGGCCGCTCTCCCTCGCCTCTCTCAGCAATGCGGGTTTGATCGCGCTCGCGCTATTTGCGCTATTTTTGTTATGGAAAGGGGTCAACGGCCGTTCACCCCTCCGCAATTCAACCGATATTTTTCTGGGCTATTTGGCGCAAGCGTTAAATTATCGCATCTGGTACGCCGCATGGCCGTTCCCCTGGCTCATCGCTGACCTAGATGAGAGCAAAGCGAGCCAAGCGCGTCTCACCTTCGGCCTCTGGTTCTTGTTCACCAGCCAGCTATCCGTCTTCATCTACACCTACTTCCGCATCTACTTCCTCAACGGCGACCAACTTTGGACGCATGTTGTGGGGGTGTTATTTACGTTTGGACTGCCGTTTGGAGTAAGCAGGTATGCAAGCAGCAAGTAGGCAAGCGGGCAAACTTGCAACTTGCACGCTTGCGCTTACAATCCTCCTATGCAAGCAAATTACGTTCAGCGATTACAATTATCTTTTAGCAAAGGCGGTGCAGCTCGGTATATCGGCCATCTTGATTTGGCACGTGTGTTGGAGCGTGCTTTTAATCGTGTCAAGCTGCCCATTGCCTATACGCAAGGGTTTAACCCGCATCCGCGTATGCAGATGGCGACGGCACTGCCGCTTGGCACGATCAGCGAGCATGAAATTGCCGATATTTGGATGACAACGGTGATGGAGCCAGAGGAGGCACGCCAATTGATCATGTCCAAAATGGCACCGGGAATTGAGGTGTATCGGGTTGAGGAAGTGCCGCTCAAGGGGAAGTCGTTGCAAACTCGGACGATTTCGTCTGATTATAAGGTGGAATTGTTGGATGAGGTGAATGCGGTGGTGTTAAACGGCCGTATAACCGCGCTCCTCGATTCTGACTCTCATATGCGGATGCGGGCACGGGGCAAAAAGAGGAAGATGTATGATTTACGGCCGTTGATCAACACCCTCTCTTTTGCTGAAAATGAGGGGGAATATGGCGTTTTGTACATGAACTTATCGCTCATGCCCTCCAAAACAGGCCGCCCTGACGAGCTTTTGATCGCGCTGGGATTGGATCCATTGGCGGCTCGTATCCATCGTCTTCATATTGAGATAAAGTAAACAATCGCGTATCTTCTCAATATTCTGGGGAGACTTGACAAATTTTCCTAATGATACTCGTGTAAAATAAAGTGCTGATGAAATTTGTCAACTCTTGTCCACGATTTATTGAGAAGATACTCAACCGCGTATACAAACTCAAAAAAGGTTGATGCGGGGGGCATACAACGGGTTTAACCCGCTTTTAGCGTGTTTTTTGTACCAGACGCGCATTTCAATGCGCGAAAAATGTAAAGCAATGGACTTTCAGGTGACAGGCACTTGGCAAGTACCTGTCACCTTGAGAGAGCGTTAGTAGTTACGCCGTTTTTACAGAATAATATGATGCGGCAACAAGTATCATCGAACACCATCACTCCCCAACTATGACAAAATCAAACAGACTGACTTGGAAAAAATTCATTTCCACCTCTTTTTTACTATTCATCTTCTTGATCAGCATTCCTTTTATCTGGCGATTCATCATTCAACAACATTACGCATCAAAAATCTATCCGATTGATAGTGTGCCGACTACCCCAGTTGCCATTATATTTGGTGCTGGCATCAATAATGAAGGTGTGTTGAGCGATATACTTCATGACCGTATGGACGTTGCCATTGCGTTGTATAAAACAGGAAATGTGCAAAAATTATTGTTGAGCGGTGATAATCGGTTTACCAATTATGACGAGCCGGGAGCGATGATGGCATACGCGCTCGCACAAGGAGTTGCTGAAGAGGATATACAACCAGATTACGCTGGTCGTCGCACATACGACACCTGCTACCGCGCAAAATATATTTTTCAAGTCAAAAAAGCGACACTCGTCACCCAACAGTTTCATTTGCCAAGAGCGTTGCTGAATTGTCGGCAATTAGGGATTGATGCGGTTGGCGTTTCGGCCGATTTACAATCATATTGGGGCGGCCGTTGGTTCACTTTTCGAGAAATCCCAGCAACGATACGATCTTCATGGGATGTGATTTGGAAAAAAGAGCCACCAATTATGGGCGACGCGGAACCCCTATTTGAATAATCTTGTTGTATACTACAAGTTAGAGGACGGAGAAATTATGACACATCCTATTATTGGTTGGGAACAGAAAACGGCCGTTCCCAACAATCATCAATTTAACGATTATTTACAGGTGAAAAACGGCCGTTTACACCTCCACAATCTCGATCTAGCCGAACTCATGCTAAGCGGGGCCTATCCCAGCCCGCTCGAACTCATCTACCTGCCCCTCATTCGTCAGCGCATCAGCAAAATGCGTGCCATCTTTGCCGATGTAATGGACGAAATTGGGTATCAAGGCGCGTTTCTATACGCCTACGCCTCCAAAGCAAACGTAGCCGAAGAAGTCGTGCGAACCACATTAGAGATGGGCGTACATCACGAAATGTCATCAACCGTAGATATAGACATCGCCCGCCTGTTCAAACGGCGCGGCGTGCTGGCCGACGACAAATACGTCATCTGCAACGGCTTCAAGCCCGACGGCTCTGTCTACGCCGACAACATCGTCCGCTTGCGCGAGGAGCATGAGAAAGTGTTGCCCATCATCGAAGATTTGACCGAAATTACCCCGTTTGCCCGCGCTGAACACACATTTGAAGTCGGCTTGCGCCAAAAAAGCTACGGTGACAACGCCACCACGCTGGCCGAGATGGACGCTTGCAACTCCCGCTTCGGTCTCAACAGCGATGGCTTGTGGCAAGCGGCCAAAACCATTGCCGACGCGCCCAATCTCACCCTCACCTTGTACCACGCGATGGTTGGCAGCCAAATCATGGATGATGATGTTTTTATGGATCGGATCGCGCCAGGAATTGAGTTCTACGGCCGTTTATGCCAGCAACACCCCACCCTCCACATCTTCGACTTCGGCGGCGGGATGCCCGTGCCGATGACCCTCAACTTCGACTTCGACTACCGCGCCTTCGTCCGCCGCCTTCTGACAAAAATCCAAGCCGTCTGCGCCCATTATGACATTCCTGAGCCGGATGTGATGGGTGAATTCGGCCGTTACACCGTCACCGAACACGGCGCACACTTCTTCAAAATCGTCACCGCCAAAGATAACGGCTCACCGCTCCCATGGTATCTCATCGACGGCTCAATCATGACCTCCTTCCCCGACAGTTGGGCATTAAGCGAACATTTCATCGTCCTGCCGCTCAACCATCTGGACAAACCATTCCGCCAAGTTCAACTCGGCGGCATCACCTGCGACAGCGACGATGTGTACCCGCCCAAACCGAGCAACTCCCCCCTATTTCTGCCCGTCGATGTGGACGATTTATACATCGGCTTCTTTGCCATTGGCGCGTACCAAGAGATGCTCGGCGGCGTTGGCGGCAGCAAACATTGCGTCCTGCCCGAAGCCAATGAATTGGTCATAGACGACAACCCATCGGGCGATGGATACACGTTCCAAACCTTGCCCGGCCAGACCCACACCGATGTTTTACGCAATTTGGGCTATCATAGAGCGTAAAAGTTCACCGAATTAGAAAAGATTTCCTACTATTTTTTGGAAAATAGATGGTAACATCTCAATAAATTGGGGCAAAGACTTGACAGGTTTCATAAGAGTCTTGCGTTTTACACGAGAGTATTATAGAAAACCTGTCAAGTCTCCCCGAAATTTTGAGAAGATACGATAGATGATATGTAATATGCGAAATACAGGCTAAAGAGAGATGCGTAGATGAACGAAAAACAAGAACCAATCACAACTATTTGCGGCATTTGTGATGCTGGATGTGGTGTCAATGTCCATTTGATAGACGGCAAAATCAAACGGCTAACCCCCCTTAAAAATCATCCGCATGGTATCGTCTGCCCGCGTGGCGCACGCGCCGCCGAAATTGTCTATTCTGAAGACCGTCTGTTGTACCCGCAACGACGAGTTGGGGCGCGGGGCGACGGCCGTTACGAACGCATCACATGGGATGAGGCGTATGAATTCTGGGTCGAAAAGCTCCATCAAATCAAAGTCAAGTTTGGGCCGGAAGCACTTTGCTCATACACTGGACGCGGCAACTTTGAATTCGGTTTTCAAGAAACCTTCCCGCCCACAAGAACCAGCGAATCCTGCGCCAATTCAATCCTCTTCCCCTTCGGCTCGCCCAACAGTACCGGCGTGGGCGCTCTGTGCTTCACTTCTTACGGCATGATTGCGCCCCAAGCCTGCTTTGGCGAACATGTCCGCCATCTCGACGACGATATTGACAATGCCGACCTCATCCTGATTTGGGGCGCTAATCCAGCCACCGATTCCCCTCCGGCCAAACTAAAGCGCGTCAAAAAAGCGATTCGGCGCGGCGCGCGAGTTGTCACCATTGATCATCGCCGCAACGAAACGGTCAGGGCGACGCGCACGGAATGGCTCGGCATCCGCCCCGGCAGCGATGGCGCATTGGCGCTGGGCATCATCCATGTCATGATTCGTGACAATCTTTATAACCATGCTTTCGTTGAGAAATGGACGCATGGCTTTGCCGACTTAGCCCGCTATGTTGAGAGCTTCACCCCCGCCCGCGTCGCCGCCATTACCGGCATTCCAGCGGCATCGGTTAGCGATCTGGCTCAGGCCATCGGGGCGGCCAAAGGTTGCTCGATTCAGATGTATACGGGGCTGGAATACAGCAATAGCGGCGTGCAAGCCATCCGCGCCGTCCTTTCCATTCAGGCGTTGAGCGGCCATATCGACGTTCCTGGCGGCAAGATTTTCAAGATGCCTAATCGGGTTCAGCATAAGCGGACGACGACGGAGCCGCCACAAGGGGGGAAACGGCCGTTTGGCTCTGATCGCTACCCACTCTACACCGAATTATGCAGCGAGGCCCACGCGATTGAACTGCCTAAAGCCGTCCTCGAAAACGATCCCTACCCTGTGCGCGGTCTCATCCTCAGCGGCGCATCCTTGATTACCTCCTGGCCCAATCCCGCCCTGTGGCAGCAAACATTGGCCGCGCTTGATTTGCTGGTCATCGTCAATCGTTTTCCAACGGCCGACGCTCAATTTGCCGACCTGATTTTGCCAGCGGCGACCCCATTTGAATCCACATCCTACCAATTTCACGATGACTGGGCGCAGCTTCGGTCGCAGGTTATCGAACCGCTGGGCGAATCTCGTTCCGACTACCAGATATTCGCGGAACTGGCCGACCGGCTGGGGTATGGCGATAGGTGGCCGAGAACGGATGAGGCAAAAATCAGGCGCGGACTGGAAGGAACAGGCATCACGTTGGAGCAATTAGAAGCCAATCCAGCTGGCGTACCACTGCCCATATTCCCCATGCGTTACCGAAAATATGAGACGGGGGAATTGCGACAAGACGGCCGTCCTGGTTTTGAAACGCCCACTGGCAAATTTGAGTTCACCTCTGAATGGTTGCGAGATTACGGGTACGAGCCGCTGCCCGTGTATACCGAGCCAGAAGAGGGGCCGCTGGCCGCAACCGGACTGGCAACCACCAAACTGGTGGCCACCTACCCGCTCGTCTTCAACTCCGGAGCGCGGATGCAATCCACGTTTCGCTCGCAACACCTCAACATTGACAGCTTGAGAAAAATGCAACCCAAACCGCTGGTCTGGCTCCATCCCGATGATGCAAGGGTGCGCGGCATTGAAGATGGGGACGAAGTGATGGTTAAATCGCCGCGAGGCGAGGTTCGCTTTTGGGCGCGTGTGACTGAGGATATTGTGTCGGGCGTTATCGAGGCCAATATGGGCGGCGGCGGGCCGCTCGGCCCCCAAGAGTGGCAAACGGCCAATGTAAACACGCTGACAGATTTTGACAATCGTGACCCTATTTCAGGATTCCCAGTTTATAAGGCACTACTTTGTGATGTTGTGCGGGTGGAACCAATAACATAGTTGCTATTTCGTAATTATCGACTCATTGGTACCAAGCATCGCGTCCTGCCCGAAGCCAACGAGTTGGTCATAGACGAGGGCGAAGATGGCTACACCTTCCGCACCATTTCGGGGCAGACGTACACCGATGTATTGAGCAACTTAGGGAACACTCGTTTTTAACTTTGGCGTTTTACCCTCACCCCAGCCCTCTCCCAAAGGGAGAGGGCGCAAGTTCCCTCCCCCTAAAGGGGGAGGGTTAGGGTGGGGGGGCGATGACGAAACTCCAAAGTTGTTTACGAACCTTCCCTTAGATTATTATAGAACGTAGAATTTTGTAGGGGCGGTTCACGAACCGCCCCTACAGTGTATTATTTTAAGAAGGAGAAAGTCATGAAAATGGACAGAACCCGTGTAATTTTTATTGCTATTGTCAGCGTCGCTTTTATGGCGATTTGTGTTGTGATCACCATCAATCTGTTCAAGGGCGATGAGGACACGCAGACCGATGTCATCGTGGAGACGGCGGCGACGCTGCCCGCCTCTGACAACGGGAGCAGATCCACCCCCGTCGTCGTACTCGACTCCCCCGACCCAATTTGGAGCGCAAACCGTGACAGTACCCTGCCCGATTACATCTGCGGCGCGGACGCATTTGGCAGCTATTTCACCTTGCAGCAGATGCAGATAGCGGGCAAAGATATTGAACATGGCTTCAATTTAGGCATCGTCCCCTTCTTTTTAGATGATGACCCCGCCTATGACGTGTCCGAAAGCCAGCGTACCGCTTTGCTGAATAGCGGCCAATGGGATTGCCTGTTGACCACACTCGATTCCGTCGCCCTGAAAAGTCCGGGCGTGATTACGGCCATCGTGGACGAAAGCGCGGGCGCAGACCAACTATGGGCGCGGGACATTGAGACGATCAACGAATTGAAGGGCAAACGTATCGCCTTTTCACAAGGCAGTGTGGGCGAGTATTTCGTCTATTACACGCTGTCCATCGCCCAATTAAGCCCGCGCTCAGAGGTGACGCTCATACCGCAAGACAGCGTCGCCGATGCGGTCGCCGCCTTCAATAATGGGCAAGCTGATGTGGTGTCAGGATGGGAGCCAGACATTTATGATGCCGAACAAGGGGGCGGCGTATCGCTGATGAGTTCCAATCAATTGCGAATCGTGGTTGATACCATCGTCACCTCGCGCCAATCCATCGCCGATGAGGCTGAATTGGTGCAAGAGTTCCATAATGCGTGGTTCGATACGCTCAAATCACA
>WFSA01000297.1 GCA_015486215.1 Anaerolineae bacterium
AATTTCAGTATCGTCAGATTATCTGCCCATAGATTATCTTACGCGGTTCACGGTGTCAACGCCATTTTTACGGGCAACTTACCCACAAACGGCCGTTTTCCCCATAATCCATCCGCCAAAGCGTCCAGCGCGTGCGGCTGGATGCTGTAAGTGCAAACGTAAGTTGTCGCGTCAGGGTAAACCGACAAATCATACGGAATACGAAGGGCGATGTTAACGGTGGGTATTCCCGTTTTCAACAATACATTCGCCATTTTCGCCTGCTGCGGGTTGAGTGCCGCGCTGATTGTGCCGACGATTAGAAGATCGTAGGTGGAAACGGCCGTTTTCAACTCCTCAATCTCCCCATCCGTCGGCTCATGGCTGACAATAAACTCATCCACATGGGCGTGATGGGTACGTAACGATTGCGCCAGCATTGGCTTAACATAAGATGATGTATCCGCAGGGGTTAAATCTTTCGGTTGGGGCATGATGGCCGCAATACGGGCAGATGGGTCCAGTTTTAGCGGCAGCAAGTCCGCATCATTCCGAACCAGCGTCACCGATTGCTGCGCCACTTTCCGCGACAGTGCTTGATGCGCGTCGCAGCCAATCACGTCCAAATTGGGCTGTGGTGCTGCGCTTACCCACGCTTTTAGGGCGTTGATGCGGGCGATGGAGTCGTCGAGATGTTCTGCGGTAATGTCACCATTGGAAACGGCCGTTTCTAATCCTGTGTAAATACGTTCCTGCGTCTCTGCGTCGGCCGTCATCAACATCAAATCCACGCCCGCGCAGATGGAGGCCACGATGTCGTGAATCTGCCCTTCTCCTTGCGTAATTGCGCCCATGTCGAGCGCGTCGGTGATGGAAATACCATCGAAGCCCATCTCTTCGCGCAATAGATCGTGCATGGCAGCGCGGGAAAGCGTGGCTGGCACATCGGAGCCAGTGATGGATGGCAGGGCGAAGTGTCCGCTCATGACCATTTTTACGCCTGCGTTGAATGTGGCTTGAAACGGCCGTAATTCCCGTTCCAACAACTCGGCTTTCGTGCGGTCAATCAGCGGCATACTGTAATGAGAATCCACCGCCGCCTCTCCTTTGCCCGGAAAATGTTTGACGGTGGCGGCCACGCCGGCCGACTGAATGCCTTTAACCATAGCCGCTGCCATAACGGCCGTCAATTCCGTATCATCGCTAAATGCCCGAACTCCCAAGCTGGGGTTTAGCGCATGGGTCAGCAAATCGCAAACAGGCGCGTAATTGATATTCACGCCCATCGCCGCCAACTCGCGCCCCATCGCTTGACCAACTTCCCGCGCCAATTCTGGGTCGCGGGTCGCGCCCAATGCCATATTGCCGGGAAACTGCGTCATTGCGTCCCCCATCGCCATTAACTGACCGCCTTCTTGGTCAGCAGCGATGAGCAGCGGGGGGTGTCCTGCGGAAACGGCCGTTTCCTGCAACAGATCAACCATCGCCCGCACTTGCGCGGGGCTTCCTACGTTTAAGTGGCGAAAAAGGGTGAATCCAGCTAACGGCCGTTGGCGCAGCCACTCCAAAATCCGCGCTGGCGGCTCCATCCCCTCAAACGCCGTCATTAATTTATATCCAATCATAATAATTAAAAATGGATAATGGATAATGGAAAACGAAAATCATTCCCCATTATCAATCATCCATTCTCCATTAACTTTTGCACCTGTTCAACAACATCTTTGGCAAATTTATAGAAGCTGTCAGCCTCTTTTATTGTAGGGTCTCCACTGGGAAGCAAACCAAATTCACCAGGATACCGTGCGCTGATATAAAGTTCATTCAACTTTTTTATCATTTCTAAATCCACGTTGAAATTCAAGCGTTGCTTAACGGTCTCATGAAGTCTTATCAAGTCATGGGTTCGTATAAATCCTAACTCAAACTCTTCGATTATTGCCTTAAAACTTTTTTCTACCGCCTGTTGAGCGTGAAAAGAGACAACATTCGTCAAAAAATCATCGCCGTGCATTTTCTGGCAGCTTGCCAAATCTTTTTGAGCAAAAGTAAGCCATTCGCTTGTGATTGATTTCATATCAGCACCCGCCCTTTTTGCAAAAGCTCTTTGGAGAACATGCTGCCCATCATATTGAATTTCTTGTACATTGGTTTCGTGTGTACGATTAAGTCAATTGGCATCTGTGTATTTAATTCCCATAAAACATTTCTAACCAAAAGTTTGTTTTCCATGTTTTCCTGAAAACTTTTGGGCGTTGTTTCACTGTTAAGAACGACCAGCAAATCAATATCGCTGCCTGCGTCGGGAGTGCCATAAGCATATGAGCCGAACAGAACAACTTTATACGGGTTAAGCGTTCGTAATTTTTCTATGATGAGAGGGATGTACTCTTTTTTTGAAAAACTCATTGTCCATTCTCCATTAACCCTTGACAGAGCCTGCCAAGAGGCCGCGCACAAAGTAACGTTGTAATGACAAAAACATAATCAATGGAATAATCATAGATACGAACGCGCCTGCCGTCAATAAATGCCAATCCTGCCCCTTCGTGCCGACCATCGCCGCCAAGCGGGAGGTGACAATGGTCACTTCTGGATTTGTGCCTAAAAAGACCAACGCCACCAGCAGATCATTCCACACCCATAAAAATTGAAAAATCGCAAAGGAAGCGATAGCTGGCACCGAAAGCGGCAGAACCAGTTTCGTAAACGCGGTGTAATGGGAAGCCCCATCAATCCACGCCGCCTCAAATAGTTCGCGTGGCAGCATGGAGATGTAACCGTACAGCAAAAATATCGCCAACGGCAATCCAAAGCCCGTATGCGCCAGCCACACGCCCAAAAATGTGCCGTTCAATTCCAAACTCGTGTACAAACGCAGCACAGGAATTAACGCCATCTGTAATGGCACGACCAACATCGCCACCACAAGCGCAAACAGCGCGTCGCGGCCGCGAAATTTCATCCACGCAAACGCATAAGCGGCAAAGGCGGCAATGGTGATCGGGATGACCGTCGCTGGAATAGTGACGATGATGCTGTTGACGAACGCCGGCCCCATTCCATCAGCAAAGATGACGTTTCGGTAATTTTCCAACGTCCATTGCGACAGTGCATAGGGCGGCAAAAAGACCGTCCACCAGCCTGATGTACGAATATCAATCGGAGTACGGAACGAGCTGACCAACATCCCCGCTGTTGGCAATGTCCACATAAACACGATGAAAAATACCGACAAACGGATAATGTTATTATCTAAAAGTCGGCGTAAACTGCTTTTGGATTGTACTTTATGATAGCTACTCATTGGTTTATTTCCTCAAAGCCACCTCGTAAGCCACCTCGTTCCCACGCGACGCAGAGCGTCGGAGGCTGCATTCCACGCAGAGCGTGGAACGAGTTTGTACTATTGATTTATTCCTTGCTGACGCAGATTACGCACATTGACGATCATAATCGGGATCACCACGACTAATAAAATGACGGCCAACGCGCTGGCGCGTCCAAAATTGCGGAAATTAAACATCTCCACGAACATGCGATTGGCGACCACTTCAGTTTGAAACTTACCGCTGGTCATCACATATACAATGTCAAAAACTTTCAGCACCGCGATGAAAATCGTCGTACCAACAGTCATAATTGACCCCTTAATATAAGGGATGATGACCTTAAAAAAGATGGCTATCTCGCCCGCCCCGTCAATCCGCGCCGCTTCCAGCAGTTCGGATGGAACGCCTTTCAACGCGGCCGAAAGTACGACCATCGCAAAGCCCGTTTGCAGCCAAACCATGATCAAAATAAGGGCGAAGGTGTTCAGCGGCGCGTTAATCAGCCATGGGATGGGTTCTGCGCCGAACGCAGTTACAACCGCGTTAAGAATACCGATTTGCGGCCGTCCCGCAGGCTGCCACGCATAAACAAACTTCCAAATGACACTTGCGCCGACAAAGGAGATGGCTAACGGCAGGAAAATAAATGATTTTGCCAACGCTTCCCGCTTAATGCGGTCAACCAGTACGGCGATTAACAAGCCCAGTCCGACACTGAAACTCGTGCCAAACAGCAACCACAAGATATTATTGCGGAACGCAATGTGCATCGCGTCGTCGGTGAAAGCAAAGATGTAATTTTGGAAGCCAAAGGCTGTCACTGTATTGCCGCGCACAATAATCAGCACGCTGTCTTCATCCTTGCCGACAGTCGCCTTTGCAATTTCAAATGAGCTTGTATTGATTAGATAACTGACAAATTCTACTTTTTTGGCATCTTCTGCCAGTAGTTGGGCGACGTTTTCCGCGCCCATAAATTCTTCGGGAACTTCTTCTGGCAATTTGCCAATGATGTCTTCGGTGAAACTGAGCCAAACGGTGTTGACGGCGGGATAGACGAGGTACATAACGAGCAAAAAGACGGCTGGGGCTACAAAGATAAACGGCCGTATCTTCTCCCTCAACACAAAGGATGGCAATCGCCCAATCAGATCATTCGCTACCCAGAACAACGCCCAGATGCCAAGAACCCCCAACGTCATTGCCACCATCGCCATGATGAGCTTGGCCGCCATTGGATGTAAGCCTGCGTCGCGTAATGTGGAAGCGGCCGTTTCCATCCCCGCCGCATCATAAAAACGCAAGAGCAGGGTTTCGGGTGCATCTTTATCTTTGGTGAAAGCAACACCCCATTTCAAAGCAATCAACACCGCAACGGCAATCAGTACAGACAGCCCTGTTCGTGCCCATTTCATCACGGCCGTTCCGCCATCATGTAATTCTTCGGGGGAGATTTCTTGATTAAGATTCATAAGGTGCCCTCGTAGGGGCGACCCGCTGGGTCGCCCCATTTATGCAATCCATCATAAGGGCGACCCAGCGGGTCGCCCCTACAATTTGTTATTCTGTCGGCCAGCTATCTTCGATAGACTGGAAGACCTCTTCCGTGTTCGTGCCTTCTGCGCTCACCCAATCCACCATGCCGCTCCAGAATGTGCCGGCGCCAACTTCGGCGGGCATTAAGTCAGAAGCATCAAAGCGTAAGGTCGTCGCTGTCGCCAAAATTTCGGCTTGTGCTTGACCAGAGTAATCGCCGTACCAATCGGATGGCACTGCGCTGCTGGGGCTGATGAAGCCGCCAGATTTGATCCATGTTTCCGCGCCTTCTGGAGAAGCAAGGAACTCCATCACAGCGAGTACTTCTGGACGGTCGTCGAACGCCGCGAAGAAATCGCCAGCACCCAATACGGGGCTGCCGTAGGCGGGGTCAATACCGGGCAGGTAGAAGAAGGAGCTGTCTACGCCTGGTTCTGTCCCTTCGGGCCAGAAGTCTGGAATCCAACCAGCTTGTTTGTGGAACCAGCATTGGGGCGGGTCTTCAAACATCGGTGTTTGCGTGTCGCCAACGAAAATGCTGAGGATACCCGTGCTGCCGCCGTAGACGTACTCATCGGCAAACCAGAGGTCGCCCACAATGTCCACTGCATTCAAAACGGCCGGATCGTTGAATGGAATATCATGGCTGACCCATGCGTCGTATGTTTCAGGAGGAGCGGTGCGTAACAGCACATCTTCCACCCAGTCAGTGGCAACCCATCCAGTTACGCCGCCATGCTCGATGGAGACACACCACGGATTACCTTCCTGATTGGCAACGATGTCATCGCTGAGGGCGATGAGTTCGTCCCATGTTTGGGGAGCTTCGTAACCTGCTTCTTCAAAAGCGGCCGTTGGATACCAGACGATGGATTTTGTGCTGGCACGATAAGGTACAGCGGAAAGCTGTCCGTCTACCGTTGCCAATCCTGTCCACGCTTCGCTAAAGTCAGCGTTTAATTGGTCAACATTGGTGTACGCGCCGTAATCAATCACGTCGCCAGTCCGCACGAATTCAGCCATCAAAGCTGGTTGGGGGAAGCCCGCGATGTCGGGAGCGTCGCCGCCTTCGGTGCGGACGGTGATCAGCGTTTCAAACTCGGACGAGCCTTCGTAAAGGATGTCAATGCCGGTCGCTTCGGCAAACTCGGCCAAGACAACTTCAAAGTTATCGCCTTCGGCTTCGGTCCATTTACCGAATACGGTGACTTCTTCGCCCTCATAATCGCCAGCCATCGCGGCGGCTAAGTATTCATAACCACCAGCATCGGCCGTTTCTTCTGCTTCATCAGCAACGGCATCTTCTGCCGTCGCTGCATCGGCTGCATTAGGCGTGTACCACATATCCAACCCGTCTTGCAATTGTTGTGCGCCCTCTTCGGGGGTGATGTCGCCATTGATGACTTGTGCGCTCACACGCCATAATTCATTCTCCAAATTCGGTTCGCCACGCGACAAAATCTGGTAAGAGTTACGGATGGTGGAATCGCATTCGCCGCGCCAATTCACAAACTCTTGGGCGATGGGATCATCAATGCTGATGTCTGCATTGGACAGCGAGAAGAAGCCAGGCAAAGCGTTGCTATACAAGTTAGCGAACTCGGCAGAGGCGACCCATGTCAGGAATGTTTTGACAGCTTCGGGGTTCTCGGTGTTGGCGTTCATGCCCAAGGCGATGTCGGTGTGATCGCTGATGTAGCAGGGATCGCCAGCGGCTTGGACGGGGGGCATAAATGCGCCCAATTCAAAATCGGCTTGGTCGTTGAACAGGGAGATGTCCCAAGAGCCAGCGGGGTAAATCGCGGCTTGCCCGAGTGTGAACAAGTTTTGGGAATCGGGGTACGTTTGGGCTTCAAAGCCGCTGGGCAGATAGTCGCCCCAGCGTGCCAGTTGTGCCAATGTGTCAACGTATGCTTGGTCGGTGAGTTTACCTTCGCCGCTGATGAGAGCTAAACGGCCGTCTTCACCATTCCAGTAGTTGGGGCCTACATTTTGGAAGCCCATCGTGGCTGCTTCCCATTGGTCGGCCGTCCCCATATCCAACGGGGTAATGCCGGCCGCGTCGAGCGCGTCCATCACCGCAAAGAATTCGTCTACCGTTTCGGGGGGTTCTACGCCCGCTTCGGCGAACAAATCTTGATTGTAGATGAAGCCGTGAATGACGGAAGCCATCGGCACACAGAATACGTCGGAGCCATCGTCCGTGACCCATGCACTTTTAGCAACATCGCCAAAGTTGTCCATCCCGTCTAAATCATTCAATGAGGCCAAATAGCCAGCATCAAACAGTTCCAACGAGGCATCGAAGGGGCGACAGGTGATGAGATCGCCAGCCGTGCCGCCTGCCAGTTTGGTGTTCAACACGCCGTTATATTCTGCGGGTGCGCTGGGGGCGAAGATGACCTCGATTTCGGGGTGTTCTGCATTGAAAGCGGGGATAATGACATCTTGCCAGATAGCAAGATCGTCATTACGCCAACTTTCGATGGTGATGGTGGCCGCGATGTCGCTGGTTGCGGGTTCGGCGGCCGTCTCTTCGGCAGGGGCGGGTTCGGCGGTGGGTTCGGCGGTGGGTTCATCAACGGCCGTTTCTTCCGTCGTCGTCTCCGCTTCTGTCGTGTCTGTCTCTGTCTTGCTGCCACCGCAAGCAGCTAGAAAGAGCATCATTACCAGTGTAAATAGAAAAATTTTACGCATTTTGTTCTTCTCCTTTTCAGAAAATAGTGATTTACGGGACGCTTTTTGCGTCCTTTCATTTTATGCTGTCAATAATTGCCGACAGCTTGATTAGCTTCGCAGTTGGTGTGGGATGGGATGGCTGTTTGCGGTAAAACGGCCGTTTTCCATCATGCACACTTTCTGCAAAGCAACATCAACTAATTCAATTTCTACTGTAGGGGCGGGTCTTGTACCCGCCCAGAATTGGGCGACCACAAGGGTACGCCCCTACGATAGAATCTTACCGCCCCAATTGGCGATTCAAACTCCCCACCACGTCGTCGTTGAATTTTTGGATGAAGGCGAGAACATATTCCACAATGTCCAGCGTGTCATCCACAATCAGCGGGGTTAAATCCATGCCAAAGGCGATTTGTCCCGCTTCGTCAACGGTGTGGGAGGAGTAATAGGTGGCGTTGGCGCGACGGCGGCCTAGCGTTGCCAAATCGTACCGTTTGCCGCCCGCAATTTGGGAATCATAGAGGGCGACCAACGCCGTTGCCATGTTTTCGCGGCCGCTCACGTCCATCGCCACCTTGTCCTCGTCGGGCATCCAATCCAAGTCGCGCCACACTTCGCAACCGATCACCCGCTGGGGGCGGTCGGCCATCGGCATGGCACGCATGGCTAACAGCACGGAGATGACAATGCCAATATGGGTGGGATGTTTGTCGGCCGGATTGTGGGTGTAGACGATTTCTGGTTTGGTCGCCATCAGGATGCGGGTTAGCTCCTCTTGCAACAGCGTGCTGGCGGGGTCTTTGACGACGGAGCTGGGGTAGCCAAGTTGCAGCATCGCACTGTAGCGGCCTAAATCGGCCGCCTGATTTTGCTCTTCGGCGCGGATCGCCATCATTTGATCGTTGCTGTACGCCGCAAACGGCCCCGTCCGTGCGGAGCCTGCGCCGTTGGTGCAGGTTACGCCTGTGAACCAGTTGTCATCATCGCCCAAGCAGGCGGCGATGCCGTGATAGGCCATAATTTCAAGGTCGTCCTGATGTGCGCCGATGCCTAGATGGGTGGTGCGGGCGAGGGCGGTTACTTGATTTGTGCCGTCTGGGGTGTGGAAAACGGCCGTTTTATTGTGTAGGTTAAATGTCATTTTCTCTCCAAAAACCGCTCACTCGCTCTCAGCCGAAAGCTGTCCGATTTCCATTTCGGCCAGCGATTCAGCGACCAACAGTTGATCCAGCCACTGGTCTAACGTCTCAACAGAGTCAGTCGCTTCGATCCGTTGTACCATTTCATCGGGAACGGATGTGAACTTGCGTTGCAAATGACGAGTGAGAAGGCGGCGTTGGGCTTGTATAGCACCGATTTCTTGTCCCTCTTGCCGACCTTGTCGTTCCGCTTCATACAGGATGTCCTGAAATGTGGGTAATTTCCTGAACGCTTCTGGCATTTGGCGAAAAAAGTTATCGATATAAGGCCATGTTTCTTCTCGGATTTGTACACTCATTTGTGTTACCTCCATAATTTTTTTCCATATCGTATCAGGATTGACAGCCAATCCAACATCTAAAACTAATTGTAAATGATTGGTCAATCCTTCGCGCAAACAAAGGTCAATAAACTGCTCCAATTTTTCCCCTTTAGCCAACGGCAATAGGGAATAATTGGCAGGTTCCAAAGCCAGTTCTGTTGGGTTGATAATCCATACCGGCAATTGACCATCATGCCAATAGGTTCCTGAATTGCCAGTGGACACAAACCCTAATTGAGAGTCGGACAGTATCTTGGTGGGGCGGGTTATGCAAACAATCGTGACTGTGCGCTGGGCAGGATGTGGGACGATGGGAAGGGCATTTTCCTGGTTCTTTTTGTCCATACTGCCCAAAGCCCAAGCCCGCATCATAATGCGATTATAGTTTTTCAACGTCAAGGGGTCTTGACCACCTTTGAGCTCAAGGGCGTTTTGATGTCTAAAGTGATTGAAAATGGTCGCTGACAGCAGTTGACACTGATTGTCCGGGCAATCTATCACTAAATCAATCGTGCGTCCGCGCGAAAAGACTTCTTGTTCTATCTCGACGGCCGAACCCCAATCAGAGAAAAGTTGTTGGTAGAATAGTTTAGCAGTCTCGTCAAATGGTTCGGACATTGTTCGCCTCCTGATTGAAATTAACGGCCGTTAAAAACGCCCGCGCAATAATCATATGTCCCGTCTTGTTGGGATGAACCCGATCAT
>WFSA01000298.1 GCA_015486215.1 Anaerolineae bacterium
CCTCAACAATCTAGGCGGACTCCTGCAAGCGACGGGCGACTATGACGGGGCACGGCCGTATATGGAACGGGCGCTGGCGATTTCCGAAAAAGCGCTCGGCCCCGACCATCCCCAAGTTGCCGATGGCAACAACAATCTGGGCCAACTCCTGCAAGCGACGGGCGACTATGACGGGGCACGGCCGTATATGGAACGGGCGCTGGCGATTGACGAAAAAGCGCTCGGCCCCGACCATCCCTCCGTCGCCATTCGCCTCAACAATCTGGGCCAACTCCTGCAAGACACCGGCAACTATGGCGCAGCACGGCCGTATATGGAACGGGCACTGGCGATTTTGGAAACCAAATTGGGGCCAGACCACCCGCATACCCACATCGTGCGCGGTAATCTAGCCGATTTGCTGTCCAAAATCGAACAAGACGGGTATCTGGCCGATTGGCTGTCCAAAATCGAACAAGACGGGTATCTGGCTGTACAGCTGTCTAAAATCAACCAAACCGGGTAGGGGTAGGATGGTCGTTCGGCGAGGCTCTCGAACCGCGCGGGTTCATCTTAGTCAAACAGGCGACCTCGTTTCTGCGCCGTCTCGCCCTTTCTACCGCCCATCCCGCCCATACGCGGCCCGTGTTATTCTGGCTGTCCCAGCTTGGCTGGCAAATTGCTTAAACTGCGACTGACGACATCGGCAGTCAATCCCCACAGCAACAATCCCATGTAGTCATACACGCCGGCCGCGCCAAAGGTTGCGCCAGCGTTCACGTATAGCGCTTGCATTCCCCACAATACCAGCAAAAGCAGCAAGACCAAAGAGAGAATGGGGCGCACAATCCAGAACCGTATGTCGGCCGTAAGGCGAATGCCGGAGAGCCGCGCCAGGAGTTTTAGCCAAAAGGATGTCGCGCCAACCTGAATGTCTGTCGCCAACAGGGTCGCGCTTTCCCCCAATTTAGCCAATGCGTCTTTAAGAAGTTGCTCTGCCCGTTCGTCTCCCCCTCTCAAAGAGCCGTCGGCAGTCACTTTTTCCACTTCCTGCTTGATTTGGGCATAAAGCTGTTCCGCTTTGGATTGACGGCCGTCTTTTACAGCCTGAATCGCATCATCAAACAGAGGGGCTAATCGTCTCCTTGCGCCTTCGCTTAAACGCTTAGAGACCTCCTCCAATTTTGCATAAAAGTCAATCCGCACGCTGACAGCTTCCAAACCGGTTGCAAGCGCCTCTTCCGTCTCCTTTTGCCCGTTCAGCCGCTGCATAAACGCATCAAGTTGCGACAAGGCATCGAGGCGCGCCTCTTCATTTTGTAGGTCGTAGGCGGCTGCCCGCAGGCGGCGATAATCCGGCATGAGTTTCAGTTGGGCTTTCGCGACGGGCGTTTCCATATCGCGTACCAATCGCCCCAGCACAATGCCGAGCAGCACAACGATGAGTGCCCAGAACGGCCCTTGCCGGACATCTATACCGGTCGTTACGGATATCGGATCATCCACATCTTCTACTTTGAAGCGCAATGTGCCCTGATAACTATCCGGTGCCAATTGTTGGCGATGGATGGCGACGGTAATGGGTTCAACTTGATTGGCGGGCAAAGTGTGAGGGACAGATAGTTCCACGTCATCGGCCTGCGCTGTGTGTCCGCTGTTGGTTCCGCGCAAGATCGTTACACCGTCTACAATTTCCACCGCCTGCGCCGTTTGATTGTCCAGCCATACTTCCCATTGGTCTTGCAACACGCTTTCGGGCAGGAACCATGTTGCTAGTTTGCAGTCTAGCCAAAAGTCGCAACGTACTACTTGCCAAGAAAGGTTGGGGGCGATGGGGACGACGGTGGGAACGGCCGTTACATGCAGTTCAATCGGTATCTCCAACGCCTCATCCTCCGTTTGGTCGGGCAAAAGAAACGTCAAAACGCCGGTGTAGATTCCGGGGCGATTGGGCGCATTTACCGTTACGCGCACATCGCGCGGCTGCCCCTCGCTCAGGCTGGTTCCGTCGGGAATGGTAACGTAACTGCGGTCAATTTGCCGTTCTGGCTGCCCTTCAAGCTGCAAATCGGAGGCCAACAGACGCAGCGCATCCACATCCCCACCAGCAACAGTCAGACGAACATTGCCGCTAAAGCTGTTGGTATCCCCATTCAATTTGCCGCGAATGATGAGCGGGTTATCTCTCTCCGCCACACTTAACGATAAAGGGGGAGCGCTTTCCTGGGCAAACGCAGGGGAAATACTGAACAATAAAAAGATGAAAAGCGCTCCGAAAAGATATTGCTGGCGACGATTCAGCGAGGGAAACGCAAACCGCAAGGGCGCAAAGCGTGCGAAGGCTTTTTTTGCAAAGTTCTTTGCGTTATTCAGGAATCTTTGCGTTCTTCGCGTCTTCGAGGTGAAATCAATCAGACTTGTATCGTTATCCTGTTTTTTAACAATCGCGTTCATTTTTATGCCTCCGGATCAAGGACGGGTTGCGCCAATTTTACTTCAGCGGCGGCAAAAAGGCTGTATACCAGGCCGCGCGGGTCGAGATAGTCATATAACAGTTGTCGCCGTGCGGCAAACAACGCTTCTCCGGCGGGCATCTGGCGTAGAAAATGGCTAAAAAAGCGCATGATAAAGGCATCCGCCAATAGCTCTTTGACTTCGCACTGGGTCCCTATCGCCCCCTTTGCGCCACGCTGAATGAAAAAGTGTAACAGATTTTCGTAATCATCTGGATCGTAATCGGCCGATTCGCAAGCGTTGAGGATAACCAGCGGCTGCATTTGCCGCCAGTTCACACCCCATGCGTCAAAATCGTCCATCGTGAGTTTGTCGCCGCTTGATATTTGCAGATAAGGCTGTCCTAAATCGTTCTTGCCGCCATGCGTATAAAAATAAACAATGTTGGCCTTTGCCGCGGGGTTGGTAAAAAAGGAATCGGCTTCCTGCCAAAATAATCTTGATACAACGTATGGGTTTGTGCGTGAGCAGCATGAAATAAATAGCACCGCATACAATAACGTGATGCGGCCAGTGGTCGTAACTGAAAATTAAACGTATCAGAAGCAGGAAGGGTGGGAGGAACTTCCTACTATAGCTTGGCGGAAGTTCTTAGATGATATACGCTGCCTGTATCGGGAATCGGAATTCCCGATACCTATCTGGTGGAGCGTTGCGGGAATTCCGATTCCCGCAACAAATAACATACAAGGACTTCCGCCAGCGTGTACTACCCTTCCTGCTTAATTATAGGGAACGATTCGTATGAAAATTTTGACATCATTACTTGGCCTGCTCTTATTTATCGCACTATTTTTTTCTTCTTTATCCACTTCCCCTACAAACGCGGCTTACGCTGATGTGCGTCCAACATTAACACCCACACCGTTAGCAACTGCGGCACCTGCACAACAAACGGCCGTTGCTGGCATTGTCTTAATTTCGGATGGGGATGTGGATGGGTTGCAAACGGCCGTTGAATGGCAAGATGAATATGGGAATTGGCACGGGGTTGAAGGGTGGCAAGCACCCTTCAACAAATATAAGCAGGTAACATGGGCAGTTGCCGCCGCCAATTATGGCAAAGGGCCATTCCGCTGGGTTGTCTATGAGAACGATGTGGCAATAGAAAATAGCTCTAATTTTTCACAAGCCGATTTTAGCGGAAACTGAGGTGGAATATTGTACGATTTGTTTAATCAAGATGTTGTTCCTTATGATAGATTTTGGTTGTCAACCGTAATCTTATCTGGTCAACCTCTTGTTATCCAATTTTCTTCATTTTCGCCAGACTCCAGTTGTGAATTATTTACTGCCGTACTACCGTTGGCAAAAACAGTCTAAACGTCCCTGATGACGGTATCAACCCACCGCTGGGATTAGGAGCCGGGGGATTGGGCGGCTGCGCGGGTACGCTGCCGGCAATAAAAGCACGCCAGCCCGAATCGGCGGTGATGTCGAACAGTTGATTGCTTATATATCGCTGATAATCGCTTTGCGGATCGGAATCGCTGTGCGCCGGATAATAGATACCCAGCCCATGCGCATTATCCAGATTAACCGGAATGACGCTGCCATGCCAAAATGCACTGCCGGAAGCGTGGCTTTCATAGGCGATGAACTGTTCTGCATCGGGATGGGCGATGTTTAACACGGCCGTTGCCGTTTCCGTAATAACGGACGTGTCGCTGATCGCCACATTCACCCGCATCGCCCAATCGGTTAAATCCACGTAAGCGTCCAGCGCATCCACGGTGACATACGGTTGGTACGAGTCGTACAACTGCGTATTCTCATCACGGTCTGCGTCGTACTGGCGCAGTTGGCTGATGCGTGCCGCCTGTTGGGGATCCGCCGCGGCGTAGGTCAGCAGCGCATTGCCGAAATCGCTGATCGCCCCATTCAACGGATCAAAATAAGCCATATCCATCACTGAAATCGTATACGGCTTGCTTTCAAACGCCGCCTTTTGCCCATAGGTCTCTCCGATGGCGATGGCGTAATCGCGCGGTTCGTTCTGCGGCCGTCCGGCCGCCTGCCGATACAGTTCATAGGGGAAGAATGCCCACGCTGTGTTCGGCGAAGCGACGACGTAGGCCGCGTAATCATGCACAATCGCCGCATCTTCAAATAAACCGAACGAACAGCCGTCAAAATGAACGATGTCCAGTTCCCGCGCGCCGTCATTTGTCGCCGCGTTGAATGCGGTGCGTAATTCGATGGGGGTGAGAAATTCATACCCCCCGCCACCGCCCGTATCCAGACCAATGCCGACAACGCCGTTGGCGTGATCGGCGATGGAGAGGGCGTAATAATCGGTGTTGAACGTCTCGTACCCCCAATTGATGAAGGCGATCAGCGTTTGCGGATCATCCATTCGCAATTCCCCCATGCTCTCTTCCGTCCAGTTGCCGTCGGCATCCAGTACGCCGCGAATGGTATCGCCCAGCCCGTTTCCGTCGTAAAGAACGGCCGTTGTGACACCGGGCTGCGCGTATGCGCTTGTTTTGAGGCGGCGCAACATGCCTTCGGGATAATCGCCCAGCCAATGGTACAAATCGTTGTCGCCTGAGGCATAAATCAGATGCGTCCATGAAGCACCATCCCCTGCGCCGCCGCTGCCATTGCGGATGTAGATGTTTTGCTGCACGGGCGCAGACCATTCTCCTTCATCATCTTGCACACGGAAGGAGACGGTTTGCAAGCCTAACGAGAAGGTTTCTGTCAAGGTAGCGGCCGTCATCGTGAAAACGGCTTGATCGCTGAATACCGCGCCGTTATACAGCCATTGAGTGGCGGAGATGACATCGGTAAAATCAGCATCTGCGCCGCTGCCTTGAAAGGCCATCTCGTCAACCCCTTGCTGCGCGTCGCGGGGGCGGATGCGGTTGATGGTGGCGATGGGCGCGGCGTAAAGGGGAGAGCCGGTAACGCGCTGTACCCGCCAGCCATCGTATATGCTGCCGCCATTTGTGCCGCCGACGGCCGCAAGCCAATCGTTGGCAGCGTCATAAACCATCC
>WFSA01000299.1 GCA_015486215.1 Anaerolineae bacterium
AATAAGTTTGGTAAGGCGAACGGCCGTTTGTTCAGTAAAATCGGTATACACAAGGATGACCCGTTCTGGTTTAAGGTGCAGGATGGGTAACAAATTAGGCAAATTTTGTTCACCAATAAGAGAGATAACAGTTATCATAATGTTGTTTCGTAATCCTTTCACCCTCCTAGAGCTTGCGAATCTCCAGAAGGGCTTGAATCGGGGAGACGTTCAACTTTTTGAAAAAGTTGAATGTCTTACACATTTCGATTTACTTCTTCAAGAAGTTGAACATCTGAACCACTCTTGGACAGGTGTGTTACAGTTTTTCTTCCTGCGTTGCGGGGCGGCACGTTAATGTATATTCATATTCATCATCTATATCTAAAATAATACATTTAGGCTCGTCGCCTACATGATAGGTTCTGTTACCGACCTCTGTAGCAGGCATATAATAAAAATAGCCATCCTCGCTTTCAGGAAGGTATTTCTTGAATTTTTTATGCAATTGCAGAATAACATCGCCGCCTGCTACCTCAGTAACCAAGGTCTTGATCAACGCCCCCTTTTTAAGTTTGAAAGGCGGAGGAAGTGGTTTTTTATGTAATCTCATACGGCCGTACCCGCTAGACGTTTTCGCCCCAATCCCCATCTCTGGCAACGCCTTGCCCAAAATGCCATACCCCACATCCGCCCACGCAGGCGCGTCGGGGGCATACAAGGCCACCAGAAATTTACCCGTAACCGTCAAAAACGAAATGGGGGTTGGGTTATCCCAATCGGCGGGCGGGCTACCGTCGCCGCGATAGTAGCCGGGGTGATGCACGGTAATTACATCTGCCCGTAGTTTCCATGTGCTGGGCTGTGGTAACGCATCAAAGAAGGTGACAAATCCCGCGCCCGCCGTTGTACCAAACAACGTATTGTGCGCGTCGCTTCCTTTTGCCCAGACCGTTTCTTGCAATTGCTGATGGGCGTAAGATGAGGCCAGCCCTTTTAAGGCACTGCCGCGAATGATGGGTACGCCGTAGCTTTGATGGATGGTCGCCCCTGTTTCGATGACGGTTTCGTTGCCAATTCCGATGGTTAAACGGCCGTTAACCGCCGCCAATCGCGGTTTCACCCCCATGCTATGCAACGTCTCCAACCATCGCTCAAACTGACGTTTGTACGCTTCTGGTTCGGGGATGGCACGACATTGTTCCACAAGGGTTGTATCTGGCGGGGAAGCGTTTTTATCATGCGATGGTGCTTTCCACATTTCTGGCCGCTCATCAAGATATTTATCCAACCATAATCCTGCATGGGTGGAGTTCGTTTTCTTCGTGGTACGCAAAATCGTTCGGCGGCTACTCATTGGCGGTCTCCCTCCTCACTCTCATGCCCCTGATCAACATTAAGAATTGATTCGGCAAAGCGTTTGTACCACAGCAACGCATTGGAAACGCGCCGCGTCAATAAAATATAGCTCCCAATCTCTGCCCGCCGCGCCTCTTCTAGCAACTTTTCGCCATCATAATCAGGGCGGGATGGCTCTAGGGTATGGGCGAGATCGTTCAAAAACTGCTTCCATGCGTCATTTTTTGTCCCTTTGGCTTGCACAAAAGCGATGGCTTGCATTAAGCCGGCCGTATGCAATAAAACAGGCAGCTTATGCGCCATCGTCCCATATTTTTTACAGAACGATTCGTCATGATGATCTCGAATCTCAATCACACGGCCGTAAATGTCAGCCGCCAATCGTTGATGTACTGTTCTCATCGGTATCCTCCTCACGAAACGGTCAGGCGGCAAAGACCACGCCCGACCGTTGCGCCGCCGCCAAATTGAAGCGTGTCGGTGGTCAATTCAGCCACTTTTTGCAATGCCTCTGCGGGCTTGAGCGTGTGTGCCTTAATCTGCTGTGCCGCAATAATGCCAGATAAAACTGTTTCGGCGGGTAATGCTTCTTCATACCACAATCCGCCATCCTGAACGGTCTTGCTGTCATCATTCATTTTGATGCGGGCGATGAGTTCGGTCGCTGTTTCCAACAAAAAGTTCAAAATATCGTCATGAACAATACACAACCGCCCCTGCAAGAACGTTTGCCATTCAGTATCAGCAGGAAAAATGAGATTGCCCAACACGTCTGCCCATGCGTCGGCATTCTTCTGACGGTTTTTTTGTAATTCCAAATCTTCAAGAACAATACGGTTGTTACGCATAACCACCTTCGTCCCCGTTGTCACGATGGCATCCTGTTCATCCGTAATATCAAACAATGAAGGGCAATCATCGAGCCCAACACTTGCATGTTCACGGGCAAATCGGCGCAAGACAAAAGGAGAAGTAACCCATGCAAACGTACCCGCCAGCGAACGCACAGGCATCAGCAACAAGCGTTGATCGCTAAACTGCACTGCCCCAGCATGCTTGCTGGCGTTTACTGTATCGGGGCCAAATACGATTTCACGGACAGCATCATCTGCACAATGGTCGCGCAACACTCCCTTAAAGGAAGAGCCGGGCAGATAGGGAATACCAGTAGCCGTTTCGCGGGAGACGGGTAAATCAATTACGCCAATGCCCCGCCCCGTTCCCGGGTGCAGTGGGGTAAGCGCGTGAACAAACATTAGTTTTGCATTCATATTTCACTCCTATAATGTATCGAGAAACGCCTGTAAAATATTGGGGTTTTCTTTCAAAGTCTTGTGATTCTTGCTAATGGATATGGCCTCATGGGAGCCTAATTTTGACTCTAAACTGGAACTTACAATGTTTGTTCCTTCTTTTAGAACTAATTTTTCGGGAAATTCTGCTAGAGAATTTCCTTCCAAAACAATAGCAACCCCCACATATTGTTGATCTCCGCAGGCTAATGGGCGCAAAATTAGTGGAGAGGCCAGACGACCGCCCTCCATCCCTTCAAGCGAAGTTTTTGCAGGATCAGCATGTCTATCTGCTGGGTATCTTGTATTTTCATCCTTAAATTTATATCCGATAGGAAGCCCAAATTCTGCACGAGGGAATTTATCAATGGTTTTATAGACATATTTCCTATTATCGTTTTTAGTTGGGTAATGGGATTGGTTAGCTATTCGGCGAATAGCATCAGGTTC
>WFSA01000300.1 GCA_015486215.1 Anaerolineae bacterium
GGGCGGGGCGATAGAGGCAGGGATGGATGGAGTTATGCCGCACGTCTCCCGTATCGCTTCCAACTGTCGCTGTGCGTTTAGCAAAACGGCCGTATACTCACTCACAAAAAGGCAATACCCTTTCGGCAACAGCAAGCAAAAAATTGACAGGTTGCGTACCCTATGCTATGCTCTTGTCCGAGGTTAGTAAGCTGACGGGAGACACAAAATCCCCCTCCCCAATAAAGGGGCTGACCCAAAAATGGGACTACGATCTAAAAGTGCTGGCGGCACTCAGAAAGTAGAAAGACAGCTTGCTTATATCAAGTAGAGGTCAGGCGTTTTACGCTTGACCTTTTTTCTTACCTATTTCCCCTTACTTTCTATACCAATACGCTGGCGGCGCAATGGTATACATGGGGTGTAGGATGAACTCAAGGGCAGTTTATCAAATATGTTGCACCATGTCAACTAATCTATAGCATATAGATTGAAAAATATGCCATTATTTCCATATATATTACCAATAATCAGTTGTTGTAGGGTTTACTTGACAATTTAGACGATATTAATTAGGATACCAGTATGCAAGCAAGTTTTTTATCCGAACTAGAATTAGACGAATATAATCCCAAATGGGAGCGCATTGGCGTTGTCGTGCCTCCATTTACCATAGAAGCCGATCCGCGCTTCATGTATCTTTCTACCGAGACCCGTCGTGCGCTTTCTAAAGTGAGTTATATGGTAGAGGCGGGGCAGGGCGCGTCCATCATCGTTGGTGAAGTCGGTACGGGCAAAACGACATTGGCCTCATGGTTTCACAGCCGTTATGCCCGCCGTCCCGACTTTGCCGCCGCTAAGGTTGATGAAGTCCCTAAAAAGAGCGGGTTGCTGCTGCTGCGCCGTATCGCGGCCGAGTTTGGCATCCGCACCCGCCGCGCTACCGAAGATCAATTAAATGAGTTCCGTTCCTTTCTTATAGAAAAGAGCGCACAGGGCATTTTGCCCCTCATTTTGATTGACGAGGCGCATGAGTTGGGTTCAGACCAATTTATCGAATTGCGCCGCCTGTTGAATTTCCGTGATCCGCGCGGCGGTAAGGCGTATCAAATCATTTTGCTGGGACGGCCGGATTTGGATATTAATCTGCGCGAAGTGCCAGATTTTAATGATCGCATCGCCACTCGATCTTCTCTTGACCCGCTGGCTCCAGATGATACTAAATCATTGATTGAGTATCGTTTGCTGGCGGCTGGACGGGACACAAAATCAAATCCGTTATTTACGGATGATGCGATTATGCCGATATGGAAAGAGACGCGCGGATACCCGCGCAGTATCTGCCTGCTCTGTCTGCATCTCTGCCTTGAAGTGCTGGATGTTGGTCAAAACCAGATTGATGCAGCATTTGTGAATGGGTTTTTGGAAACACACGGACAATATAGATAGCAGGTATGCAGGCGGCAAGTATGCAGGTAACACTTGCATACTTGCCGCCTGCATACTCGCACACTCGCCCAATGAGCAAAAAGGAAGAAACTAAACGGCCGTTTGGAACAATGGCCGAACTGCTGAAAGAAAAACCGAAACGGGGCCGCCCTCGCCGCGCTGTCAGCCGCCAGAACGTCTACGTTGCGCTCTCAGCGGCTGAGAAAGAACGGATGACGGCCGTTGCTAAACAACTCCCCACAGGCTTAAAACGGGCGGACTTGCCCGATTTAGCAATTATGGTGCTGGCAACTCGCATGGAAGCGTTACGCCGTGCTGTAGCCGACCGCGAGCGTGAAATTCCAGAAGGGATTACTGATTTGGAATCCCTGTACTTGTTATGGGATGCGGATTTGCCTGTGAAAACGGCCGTTGCCAAATGGACATCTATCCGCGTCTCCCCGCAGCAAGCGATTGAACTCGGACGTGCTAACGGCGTGCTGAAAGCCGCTTTCAACGCCACTCGTAGCGAGACTTTTTCATTAGCCCTGTCGCTGCTCACCGCCTTCATTTCCACCCGCACGATAGATAAAAATGATGGCACTTTAGCTGCCATGCGTAAGAAAATACAAGGGGTTTATTTATGAGTCACTCATAAATAAATGCAGTAGCTTAAACGCAAAAAAGCGGTGACAACCCTGTTGTCACCGCTTTTTTGATTTCATGCGGAGTGAGAACCAATGTCCAAAGTTATTTATGAGCCTTCCCTAAGGAATGAGGATTATTTAAGCTGCACCGAAAAGTTCAACTTCTCAGAGAAGTTGAACTTTTAGTTCTGCACACATGGGCGAAAATAACACAATGGTTATTGTATCGGGAATCGGAATTCCCGATACCTGCACGACAGGGGTTGCGGGAATTCCGATTCTCGCAACAGGCAGTTACTTCTCTGAGAAGTTGAACGTTTAGTTCCGCACACATGGGCGAAAATTGGTTATTGTATCGAGAATCGGAATTCCCGATACCTGCATGACAGGGGTTGCGGGAATTCCGATTCCCGCAACAGGCAGTTAACGATTTATTGAGATGTTACCTAAAAAGCAAAATATAAAGATTTCAACGATGGTATCTTTGTTTCCATTTCTGACAGAGCGACATTGGTTAGCCCGCTAACGATTGCGTAACCAGCCTGCGTTTTTGCTCCTGACGCGGCTTTTACCCGAACCAAACTTGGAAAAA
>WFSA01000301.1 GCA_015486215.1 Anaerolineae bacterium
CCTCCCCTGCCAACTGAATTTTTTACTGGAGATCGGTATGAGTATGCTGATGGAGGATCTTTTTACCCTGATGACTACTATCATCTTGAAGTATCAAATGGAAGTACTGCACATCTTGCCGGGTCTGAACAGTTGTTTTTGACGGCAATGGACCCCTATCATCGTTATGATTCTGGCGGGGTAATCCGACTGAGTACTACAAATGGTACACATGTTGGCGGTACGGAGATTTTTTGGGGAGGAACTGATGGTACTATCCATGATAGTGGTAACTTTACACAAAATGGTCAAGAAGTAGGGGGGCTTGGTAAATCTCATGGTATGGGAGATATTGAACTGCTTTCAGCCCCAAGCCCTTTAGAGATTGGCAATCAATTGTGGTGTGACGCTGATGCTGATGGATTGCAAGACCCGAATGAAGTATTAACCAATACATTCCCCGCTGTTACGGTAGTTATGAGTTGTGGTGCAGAGTCTGTTCCGGTGACAACCAGTGTCAGTGGTGCGTATCTGTTTACAGATGCGATTTGGGCGGCGGCCAATGGCGGCAATACTATTCCGCGTAATAGCTCTTGCACGATCAGCATTGCTACTACAGGAGCAAATGCAACCGCTCTAACATCTGCTTGCGGTGGCACGGTACCATCTCCTAATGATCAAATACCGTTGGGCGACGGCCGTGATGATGCCCGTGATTCTGATGGTACAGCGACTGTCGGCGGCGTTGCAGTCACCTTCACGACTGGCCGTTCGGGCGAAAACAGCCATGAATATGATTTCGGGTTTAGGCCGCCAGTTCCCACAGATTGGGGCGATTTGCCTGACAGTTTCGACACGACCGTCGCTCAATCTGGCCCTAATCACACTATTACGAGTACCCTGTATCTTGGCTCTTGCGTAGATGCAGAGACAGATGGTGTCCCTAATGCTCAAGCAGGTACAGGCGCAGCTGGAGGGGATGATCATGCCGTCGGCACAGCTACAGGTAGTTGTACAGGTAATGATGATGAAGATGGCGCGACATTGGTAACGCCGCTCATCCCTGGCGCGACAGCATGTGTGGAGATTGATGCCCATAATACGACTGGCGGAAATGCGACGCTATATGGCTGGATGGATTTTGATGGTGATGGTCAGTTTGATGGTGATGCTAATGAGTCATTAACATTCAGTAGCGGCGGCACTATTGCTAATGGTGGAGCGACCGATCAACGCGCCTGTTTCACCGTTCCAGCGGGAGCGACCTTTGATGGCGGCGAAACGCATATGCGCTTCCGTTTGACTACGGATACATTGACCGCGACCCAATGGGGCGGTTCAGCTGCTAATGGTGAAGTTGAAGATTATTGGAAGCAGTTGGCTTGTGTGGGTAACTATCTGTGGATGGATAATGGTACAACCGCCAATAGACAAGATGTATCTGATACGGCCGTTGCCGATGGAACGGCCGTCAACCTCGTTTGGGGCGGCCCCGATGGTGTGATTGGTAATGCAGATGATGTGACATACACCACAACCACGACCGGCGGCGTTTACAATTTCTGCGGCCTGACGGCTGATCCTAATGGGGACGGCGATGCAGCCAATGATAATTACCAAATTGTTGTTCCTACTTTGCCAGGGATACCAGTAACTCCCAATTCTGGTACTGATGATGTAGACGACAGTGATTGCAACAGTTCTGGACAGGTACCAGCCTTTGTTTTGAACCCAATAACAGGGTTGCCGACTAGTGAGGATAGTAATTCAGATAATCCTGGCTCTATTCATAACTACCCAGATGGGCAAGATGATTTGACAATGGATTGTGGCTTTACATTTGCTGATTGGGGCGATTTGCCTGACAGCGGTGCTGGCACAGGTGCTGGTAATTACAATACAAACAGCAGTGACAACGGCCCCTATCATTTATTAGATGGCAGTACTTATCTGGGTTCGTGTGTTGATTCAGAAGGTGATGGACAGCCTGACACTGAGGCTGGCAACGCTGGCGGCGGCAGCGGCAATGGAGATGATGGCAATAGCAGCACGGCCGTTGGCAGTTGTACCGCCGCTGATGATGAAGATGGGGTCGTGTTTGTCACCCCGCTTATCCCTGGCGGTACAGCTTGTGTTGATGTCACAACATCAGCCGCTGGCACGCTGAACGGTTGGATTGACTTTAATAATGATGGTGACTTTGGTGATGCAGGCGAACATATCTTCTCTAACGAAGCGATGGGTGCGGGATTGAATCATGCAACTTCCATCAACGCTGCGAATGCGACCTGCTTTGCCGTACCAGCCACAGCTGCGGCTATCACTGCTGATCATGCTGTTTACTCCCGCTTCCGTTATACGGCTACTGGAGACGCAGCTGCCGATTCTCCCATTGGCCCCGCCGCCACAGGCGAAGTTGAAGATTATTACCAAGAGTTTATGTGTCTTGGTGACCTCGTATGGCACGACGCTGACAACAGCGGCACAGTCAACGGTTCCGAATCTGGATTCAACGGCGTTGATCTTGAGCTATTCTTCGACTTTGATGGCGACGGCATCTTTGAACCCGGCGGCGATGACGGCCCAGCTATTTCTACCACCACATCAGCCGCAGTTGGCGGTGTAAACGGCTCTTACAGCTTCTGCGGCTTGACCAATGGCAATTACTTTGTTCGGATTCCCAGCACCGAGTTTGATGATGCTGCTGACCCGCTCTACAAATATGGTAGCAGCACGGCCAATAATGATCCAGAAACAAATGTTGATAATGACGATAACGGTGATGATAATGGTAATGCCGCAGTAAATGGCATCGTCAGTCCGCCCATCACCCTTGCCACCGGCACAGAGCCGACGACGGCCGATGCGAATACCAACGATAACGGCAACGATGATGATAATACCAATATGACGCTGGACTTTGGCCTGATGCGCCCCGTCGCCATCGGCAATGTGCTGTGGGTAGATGATGGTGCTGGCGGCGGTACAGAGCTAAACGGTAAGATAGACGGTACAGAAAAAAGTGTCCCCGGTGCTATTGTTGAACTGTATTTTGCCACTCAAACACCGGGCACAGATACGCCTGTATTGACAACAACGACAAGCACGGCTGGCGAATATCTCTTCGACAGGATTGCAGAGGGCAGCTATATCGTTCACGTCCCCGCCAGCGAATTTGTGTATGGCGAACCGTTGAGCAGCTTTGTCTCCTCAGACGGCAACGGCCCTGATGATGCTACAGATGATAATAGTGACGAAAATGGCATTGACAACGCCGATCCCGCAGCCAACGGTATCAGTTCCACAACTATCGCCTTAGCGGTGGGCATGGAGCCGACAAGTGAGGCTGGTCAAGGAAGTTATGGCGGCACATTAGCTGATGCAGATGCCAATATGACAGTTGACTTTGGCTTCTTTGAACTATTGACCTTAGGCAATTACGTTTGGCTTGATGTGAATCAGGATGGCGTTATTGATGACGATGAGCAACCAGTTCCTAATGTTGTGCTTTATTTGCTGGATGTGGATGGTAAACCTATGCTTAATCCAGTGACTCATCAGCCGATTAGCACGACGACGGATAGTAATGGATTCTATCAATTTACACATTTGCGCCCTGGTGAATACAGGGTATTAGTTGGAGCGGAAAACTTCAAAGCGGGTGGTGTGTTAGAAAATTATTTCAGCACGCCGGGCGGCGTTGATCCAGATGATAATGTGGATACGGATGATAATGGTATTGATAGTGATAAGCCGTGGATAAATGGCATTATGAGCGAGCCGGTACGGATGGATTACGGCCGTGAGCCAGACAATAATGCTGACAGTGATGATAATAACAATACAAACCTGACTGTTGATTTTGGATTTGTGACCACGCCAACGGCCGTCACCCTCTCCTCATTCACCATCACATCAAACGGCAGCCAAACCATTCTTGTGCAATGGACGACAGAATCTGAGCTGGACAACGCGTTCTTCAAACTGTATCGCAGCCAGACGGCCGATTTTGACACGGCCGTGCGGATTTATGTTGTGCCAACGGCCGTTCCCGGCGGTTCTGGACCCGGCACCAGTTACAGCTATACCGATACCGTTCCTGAGGATGGAGTGTGGTATTATTGGTTGGTTGATGTGGATGTGAATGGTGTAGAAACTGTTCATGCACAACATGAACCACAGAGCGTAACGACTGGAATGTTCACTATCTTTTTACCAACTATTGTGCGATGATCGCAGTTCAGGATAGGATAAAAAAGAGTTGGGTGTGTTTCATTTCAGTAGAAGTGACAGTCACGGGGCGTATAGTTTCGGGTAAATTAAGTCCGTTTGCCCCGTGACAATCACTTTGGTTCAACTCATTTGAAACACACCCAAAAGAGTTGGTAGGTTTCATTCAAGAACCCTATCAACTCGCCCATAAAAATATAATTATCAATCAAAGGAGCAAAGAGTTATGTTTAATCGTCAAACGAAAAGTATTACCGTCATCTTGTGGGCAGTTTTGCTGTTGGTCGGGCTGTTTATGATGCAGCCGGCGACACCAGCGTTTGCTGGAATTACGCCAACTGCCGTTCCGCCAACACCACCGCCGCCTCCTCCGCCGACAAGCACGCCCGCTCCTCCGCCCCCCCCGCCATCGGCGACAGATACGCCCATCCCTACCCCAGAAGCAATTCCTGAGATGGGAGCGGGGCCGAGCAGTGGTCAAGCTGGATTAACGGCCGTTGTCCTTTCAATCACCATCCTGCTCCTCGCAGCCTCATGGTGGAAAGCGTGGCAGCTATACCGTCAAGAATAAGCATTGCGAAACGGATACAAAAAAAGCGTGACAGATTTTAGAAACCTGTCACGCTTTTTTTGTATCTTCTCAACAAATCGTGGACAAGATTTGATAAATTTCATCAGCCCTTTATTTTACACGAGTATCATTAGGAAAATTTGTCAAGTTTCCCCAGAATACTGAGAAGATACCTTTTTTATTTCCAGCATAAAGCACGTTAAACACAGTCCACTTTTAGCGGGCTTTTCCATATCAGACACCGATTTCAATCGGTGTCTTCTTGACACGAACGGCCGTTTTGATATGATGCTAAAAAGAAATTTCTGGAGGCATCGCATGATCCGTCACCACCTGTTACCAACTATTTTACTATTTTTCACCCTTGCCGCTTGCCAAACCGCGAAGATTGAAGAGCCAACGGCCGTTATCCAAAGCCAAACGGCCGTCACCCTCTCCCCGCCCATCCTCATCACCCCCCTTTCCCGCGAAGAGATGCACAGCCGCGTTCCCGCATTGGCAACTAGAGCCGCCCAATTCGCGGCCGTTTTAGCCAGCGATCAACCCGTCCTGCTCTTAGACGAAGACAGATTGCCCGACGATAATTACCGATTGGCACAACAATTAGCCGTACAATCCGAAGGATTTCGTATAGAATTTTTCCATCGAGAGACAGGCGCCCCCCTGCGAAACGAAATAATGAGCATACGCCCCGTCCTGCCCGGCGACCTGACCGATAAAACGGCAAGCTGCCAAAACGATGCGTGCTACCGTGTGGAAATGTATATCTATCCGTACAACACCGCCATCATCGGCATCGTTGACGTAGACACGCAAACCGTCCTTGACGTAGTGCGCCAAGCGCAAACCCAGCCCGATCTCAGCCCTGAATTGACGGAATTAGCCGTGCAAATTGCGATCAACTCCCCAGAAGTGCAAGCGGAGCTGGGCATTTCGCCCGCGTCCAACAAGGCGGCCATGCCCAACACCAAAACCGCGCTCAACGGCAGCCGTTGCGAGCGTTCCAACCATCTCTGCGTTGCGCCAACTTTCCTGACAGACGGCCGTGCCTTATTTGCCATCGTCGATCTAACCGACGAGCGCGTCGTCGGCGCACGCTGGACAAACATGGGCGCGAGCGGCGCGTTGGAAGGAGTGCGCGTCACCGAACGCTCCCTGCAAAACGCCGTCGTCATGGAAAATTATTGTGAAAAACGGAACAGCTTGGCACGTGACGGCTGGGAGATGGAGTACGTCCTCACGCTGTCCGACGGTTTGATGGTGACCAATGCCCGTCATCAAGGGCGACTGGCTCTAAAAAGCGCAAAATTGGTCGATTGGCATGTCAGCTACTCCGAGCGCGACGGCTTCGGCTACAGTGATGCGATTGGCTGCCCTGAATTTAGTTCAGCCTCCATCATCGCCTTCGATGCCCCGTTCGAGGAAGATATTGTCGATGAGAGCGGGGGGGTGATTGGATTCGCCCTCATCCAAGATTTTTTGACGGACGGATGGCCGCGCCCCTGTTATTATCGGTATCAGCAACGGTATGAATTTTATAAAGACGGCCGTTTTCGCATCATGGGCGGCAACTTCGGGCGTGGATGCGGCAACGATGCCAATTACCGCCCCGTTCTTCGCATCGATCCAGCCGCCTCTGGCGATGGTGATCAAGACACATTCGCCGAATGGGATGGACAAGAGTGGCTTGCGTGGGAAACGGAGCAATGGCAACTGCAAGAAAACAGCACCCTCTACACCGACGAAGGGTATCAATACCGCATCACCGGCTCTGATGGCGCGGGCTATTATATCGCCCCTGGACAAGGCGGGCTGGACACCGAACGGGGCGACAACGCCTTCATGTACGTCACCCGCCGCGATCCCGATGTTGATGAAGGGGAGAGCGACCTGATCACCATCGGCCCCTGTTGCAACACAGATCATCAGCAAGGGCCGGAAAAGTTCATGGAGCCGCCCGAACCAATCGTCAATGACGATCTCGTTTTGTGGTATGTCGCCCATATGCAAAATGATGATACTCCCGGCCAAGAGTACTGCTGGGCTGATATGCGTGTAGAAAATGGTGACTTTACTGTCGAAACGTGGCCGTGCTATTTTGGGCCGATGTTTGTGCCGATCAAGTAGGCAGGTGTGCAGATCATCATTATGACAGGGTTCAAAAGTATCTTCTCAGTATTCTGGGGAGGCTTGACAAATTTTCCTAATGATACTCGTGTAAAATAAAGTGTTGATGAAATTTGTCAAGTCTTGTCCACGATTTATTGAGAAGATACGTTCAAAAATATAAAAAATTCCTTTACAGTGTGTAGGGATAAATGCAAGGGCGAGAAGGCGCAGAATTAAAATCGTCTGTTTTACACAAGGCCTATCCGCGCCATCCCGCCCCTACGGGTGATCGGTTTTCACTTGTCAAAAACGGCCGTTTACGAACCATCTGTGAATATGTTACAATCACGCTATGACAACAGTTGAAATGAGGACAAAAATATCATTTATAGAATTGCTTGGCACTCTTAAACAGCTAGGCATTGATGAGTTAAGCGAGATCGCTTCAACTGCGGTTCGCTTGCGTGCAAACAGCCGACAACAGGTTTTGTCAAAGCATGAGGCAACGTTGCTTCAGCAAATCAACAGTGCATTAACCCCAGCAGAACAAGCTCGCATGGATATGCTGATTGAAAGGCGACAGGCAGAAATGGTGACTCAAGCTGAATTGGCTGAACTTATTGCGCTAAGTGACCGTGTTGAAGAAATTCAAGTAGAACGATTGTCTGCCTTGATTGAACTGGCTGCGATTCGTGATATTCCACTTGATGATGTTAGAGAGTTACAACATTCTCTAGCCCCCCAATAACGTTCATGCCGCGCCAACCTGTGTCCATCAAAAAAGCTGTTATTGAAAGAGCAAACGGCCGTTGTGAATACTGCAAAAGTCCAGCCGACTTCTCCCCTCAACCATTTTCCATCGAACATATCCATCCAGTCTGTGCTGGCGGGCAATCTAATCTGGCTAATTTGGCTTATTCTTGTCAGGGATGCAATAATCATAAGTATGTCAAAACAGAAGGTTTTGACTCATTACACGACGTAAAAACTCCCCTTTTTCATCCCCGACAAGACGATTGGTTTACCCATTTTGGTTGGGTTAATGGTGGATTGGAAATGGTTGGTCTTACCGCAACAGGCCGAGCAACCATCAAAGAACTTCACTTAAATCGAAAGAATCTATTGAACTTTCGCTCCCTCTTACTTTTGGCCGACCTTCACCCTCCTGTGGACTGATTTCATATTTTTCAGCAGAGTTTAGCGCAAAATATAAGAACAAAAACGGCCGTTTTCCCCCCTTTTTCGTGATCGTAATCGTCATTCGTGATCGTGATCGTCTTTTTTCGATCACGATCACGACGAACGATCACGATCACGATTTGTTTGCTTGTCAAAAACGGCCGTTTACCCCCCATCGTGATCGTAATCGTCATTCGTGATCGTGATCGTCTTTTTTCGATCACGATCACGATGAACGATTACGATCACGATTTAGTTACTTGTCAAAAACGGCCGTTTTCCCCATCGTGATCGTAATCG
>WFSA01000302.1 GCA_015486215.1 Anaerolineae bacterium
AATTAGAAATGGCCTTATAGAAGAAACGGCCGTTCTCCATCCTAACCCTTATTCAAAAATCCGCCGCTCTTACCGATTAATACGGGTTATGTAACTTCTCAATATTTCGGGGTGATTACAACGGATGAAAGAAATAAACGGATGGTGCAGTCGAGAAGATATCCGTTCATTTTCATAATCCGCTGTAGTCATACTAAAAACAAAATAATTTCCCCGCTTTTTTGAGAGGATACCAGATTATCAATATAACAAATCTGCGTCAATCAGCGAGAGCAGCGGACTGATTTTTCCTGCCTGAGTAATAGGTCTAGGGAGACTTGACAAATATTCCTAATGATACTCGTGTAAAATAAAGTGCTGAAATTTATCAAGTCTTGTCCACGATTTATTGAGAAGATACGCGTGTGCCTATTAACAGATCAGAGAAAAGCGGCCAGAACGCACCGACTAAAAAATCGTTTGGGTGTGTTTCATTTCAGTAGAAGTGACAGTCACGGGGCGCATAGTTTGGGTAAACCAAGTCTGTTCGCCCGGTGACAGTCACTTTGTAGGCAGTGGCTGTTTACGCAGTCTCCCATTCTGCCACTGCCTTCTTAACCAACGCTTTGGCGATAGGGTCTTTAACAGCGTCAGGGCTGGGGTATCGTTTTCCATCTACATCAATACTGACTCCACCCGCGGGGTTTTGGATGATATTGAGCGAACGGCTGTTAAAGTCGGGAGCCTGTTTCACTAATCTTTGCAAAACCACATCAATTTGTTCCACGACAGTCAATGTTTTTTGTTCGGGTGCAACTGCTTTGGCAGAGAGAGGGGCGATGGTTAGTTTCTCAGGGATTTTAACCTCTTTAACTTCTGGCTGCCGTAACGCTTCTTGTTCAGCTTCTAGCTGTGCCAAAAAAGCGGCTTGTTTGGCCGATAAAGTCACCGCATCTCTAGCTGAACTTGGTGCAGATAATGCTGGAGCGACACCAGCATCAACTAACGCTTGATAGCCGCCGGCAAAGGATACCAGTTCGCCGATTGCCGCGTTTATAATACGAATCGCTTTTTCATCCCCTTCTAATTCAGCCAATTTCTCAAAACGGTGTTTTTGAATTTCGACAACCATTTTGCCCATCGGCGGCACGCGCAAAATACGCATCATTTCCATTTCTCTACGCATAATAACCTCTATTCTTGCATGATCTGCGGATCGTTTATATCCAAAATAAAATGAACCCTGTTTTTTTGTTTTTTACGAAAATTTATACAAGGTATGACCGTTTTTATCAGGATCACGGCCGTTTTCCATTGGTTGGCAAGTTGGGCAAAAATGCGTGCTACGTCCGCCAAGTACAATGCGTTCAATTTTCGTGCCACAATCATAACACGATTCGCCCGTACGGCGGAAAACTGCCAATGCGTTTTGCATATCCCCGCGACGGCCGTCTGGTTGGCGATACGTGCTGATGGTCGTTCCCTCACGGTCAATGCCCTCTTGCAACACGCGCCGAACGGCCGTATGCAAGCGTTCAATCTCACTGTCAGTTAAGGTATTACACCGCCGTTCTGGGTAAATTTTGGCATAGAAGAGCGATTCATCGGCATAGATATTGCCCACACCAGCGACAAAATGTTGATCGAGCAGCAATGGCTTGATCGCTCGCCGACGGCCGTGCATTCTCTCTTTCATAACAGCGGCCGTATACGCATCGGATAACGGCTCCGGCCCCAACTTGCTCGTGATCTCTTCGGCATCGGCGACGAGATAGACACGCCCAAATTTGCGCGTATCCCGAAAACGCATCTCTTGTCCATTTGCCAATCCAAAAACAGTATGGGCGTACTTATCGGGCGGCGTTTCTTGCGGCACAATGGCTAAATGCCCCGTCATTTTTAGATGAATGAGTAGCGTATCACCACTATCAAGATTAAACAGCAGGTATTTTCCCCGCCGTTCAACTGATTCGACCTGCTGTCCATGTAATCGCGCTTGAAATTCATCAAATGAGGGTACAGCGATATGGCGCGGCCAATAGTTCCGCATTTCGGTAAAAATTTGACCGTTGATTAACGGCCGTAAGGCACGAACAGTCGTCTCTACTTCAGGTAATTCAGGCATATATACCAATGAACAATTGACAATTGACAATTGACCATTTCACCCTCGCCGCTCCCATAAATCCATTATCTTTCCCGACAGCTCACCGATAAACGGCTCGTTGACGATGGTAAAATGGTCACTCGGCGACTCAACAATATCTAATGAATCGATCAATTCTCCCCAGCCCAAGTCAAAACCAATATGACCATAGACATAACCAATCTCTTGAGAGCGTGCCAGCACCATCCATCCTAAATACGGTTTTGGCCGATAATTGCTTGCGCTGACAGAAACGAAATGATCCATAAGCAGTTCACGATGTTTCATCGGCACAGGTACACCCCGTTCTACATACCGTTTGATGAGATAGGCGAGGGTTGTCGGGTAACGAATTTTTCGCGCATAAGCACCTGACAGTATATTGAAAGGATGCCGTACAATCCGCTTAAAGCGCGTCGGCCAATCGTAGGTGCGTGATTTGATGGAGCTGTGGTAGGTGTCAAAGAGAAGCAGTAGATCAACTTTCTCGCCCTGCGCGGTCAATTGTTGCGCCATCTCATAGGCAACCGTTCCCCCATCCGAGAAACCGCTCAATAGATAGGGGCCGTACGGCTGTTTCTCCTTAATATTCTTGATGTATCTTGCCGCCGTCTCTTCGACGGTGAGAATATCCCACACACGGCCGTCAACGCTGGGCGATTCGACCCCGTAAAGTGACCATTGACCAAAATAAGGTTTCCACTCCTGCATAAACAGGACATTGCCGCCCGCGCCATGAATGCAGAAAAGGGTGGGCTGATCAGATTCTCCTTGACGCACAAGGGTGACATTATTTTCTGAATCAGAGTGTAAACCGTCCGCACCCTTTCGCTCATCTATCAATTTTGCTAAGGCGGCAACGGTGCTGGATTGGAATAAAACGCCGATTTTTAACTCAACCCCTAACGCATCATACAATCGGGCGAACATCCTGATCGCCAGTAGAGAGTGGCCGCCCATCACAAAGAAATCATCATGGATACTGCTGATTGGTTGAGGTAGCAACTCCTGCCAAGCGGCAAAGATCACCTTTTCAGTCGGGGTGCGAGGGGGGACGGAAGCCGTGTCTGTGACGATGGCTTGGAAATCGGGAGCAGGTAACGCTTTGCGATCTACCTTTTGGCTGGGTGTAAGCGGGAACTCATCCAGATAGATAAAGGTGGAAGGAGTCATGTAGGGCGGCATCTTCCCGCCCAGGTAATCACGCATTGCCGCTGTGTCGGGCTGATCGGCATCGGCATGAAGTACCATATAAGCGACTAATATCTTGTTTCCTGTTTCGCCATGCGCGGTAACGGCCGCCATCCGTACCGATGGATGCAGGCTCAATACTGCCTCAACCTCTCCCATCTCAACACGGTATCCTCTGATTTTTACCTGAAAATCAGCCCGTCCGATATATTCTATATTGCCATCAGGCAGATAACGGCCGACATCACCGCTCCTGTATAGACGGTCGGGAAACTCATCGGCTCTTGCAAACCGCTCTTTTGTCAACTCAGGGCGGTTGAGATAGCCGCGTGCCAATCCCGCGCCGCCAAAATACAGCTCTCCGGGCAAACCGATGGGGGTGGGACGCTGATACTCGTCCAAAATATATGTCTGAACATTTTGGATCGGGCGGCCAATCGGAACTTGGGCTAACGCATCCTGATACTCTGATGTCAAGTCGTACATCGTGGAAATGATGGTTAATTCGGTGGCTCCGTAGGTGTTGAGAAGGCGCACCTGCTCTCCTGCGTACGTTTGCCATGCGGCGACCCGCTCTGGCATAGCCGCCTCGCCGCCGATGATAATCAGGCGCAGGGAGGGGGGAAGGGGTATCTTATTTTCGGTCATAACGGCCGTTAACTCATGCCAATACGCCGTCGGCAGATCAATTACGCTCAATCCATAATGGGTACAACTTTGCAGGAAGGAAGGGATCGAATCGATCATCGTTTCTGGGCGCAAAATCAAGGTGGCTCCAGAAGCGAGACAAGGCATAATCTCTTCGGCCGATGTGTCAAAACTGAACGATGCGAACTGCAAGACATGATCGCGCGGCGTGAGTTCAAACATATCAACCCCCGCCAGCGTGTAATTGATCAACGATTTATGCGGAACCATCACCCCTTTTGGCGTTCCCGTTGAGCCAGAGGTGTAAATAATGTATGCCAAATCATACGGGCTGCGCTGCTCCGTTATATTTTTGTCGCTGTATTGGGCGATGACCGCCCATTCACTGTCCAGCGAAAGGGTGATGGGCGGCTCTTCTTGTCCATCCAGAGGCAGATCGTTTAATAACGCTTCCCGCGTCAGCAATATCGAGGGGTTGGCATCCCCCAGCATGAAGGTGAGACGCTCTGGCGGGTAGGTGGGGTCTAGCGGTAAATATGCCCCGCCCGCTTTGAGTACGCCCATAAGCGCGATAAGCATTTCCAACGAGCGATCAAGGAAAATGCCGACGAATTTACCCGTTTTGACTCCTTTCGATTGCAGATAATGGGCTAATTGATTGGCTCGCTGATTGAGTTCGGCGTAGGTCAACGGCTGATCATGAAAAACAACGGCTGTTGCCTCTGGCTGTCGCTCTGCCTGTTTTTCAAAGAGGTGCTGGATAGCGTCGATGGGGGGATGGGAAACGGCCGTGTCGTTCCATTTTTGCAAAAGCTCCCGCTCAGATGACGTGAGCAAAGGGAGCGAACGAGCCGCCCGCATCAATCCGCCAGCTAAGATCGCCTCTAACAAATAACGCCACTGATCCAACATACGTTCTCCCAACTTTTGGGTATACATAGACAAATCATACGCTATCGTCAACGAGAGTTCCGTCCCCCCATAAGCCGCCCCGGTCAATGGATACACGTTTTGTATCTCCACATCCCGTTGATGCTCTTCAAACAGCATGAGGGTAGAAAAGAGGGGCGCGTCGGGGATAAGGGTATTGGCAGCACGAATATCAGCGGCTGATGTTTGCGCGTATGGAGCAGAAGCGAGCGCGTACTCATGCAGATCACGTAATAAATCGAGAAAGGTCGCGGCCAGATTGATACGACTGCGGACAGGTATTCTATTACTCGGCAGACCGGTAGTCTCATCAACCTCTTCAGTAACGTATTGACCCGTATGCAACGCGCCAAAAACGATGTCGGTAGAGCTTGCAAATTGGGACAGCATCATCACCCACGCCCCTTGAAGCAAAATATGGCACGACAGACCATTCTCGTCGGCGACTGCATTTAGCTCTGCTGTCGTTTCGGCTGATAAGGTGACTTTATGCGTGCCATAGCCGCTTTGGTCAGATGAACGGGAGACGATGGCAGCGGGGAGCGATCCAGCTGGTTCGGCGTGCCGCAGGACAGTTGACCAGAATTCATCAGCATTAGCGTATCGCTGTAAAGAAGGAGGAGATGGTGTTGTAGACATAACATTAC
>WFSA01000303.1 GCA_015486215.1 Anaerolineae bacterium
AATATAAAGCATTATCCAATGACGGATATTGTAGTGATTGCGCCTTATGAACGCGGACGGTAGGCGGATAATGAAGGCGTGGGGGGTGGGGGAGTAGGTCATAATGATCCTTTAGGTGATGGTTGCTTCTGATTGTTGATGTTGTTTTTGATATAAGTAACCGCGCAGTTCGGCGTGGGCAAAGAAGGCGTCTTTGCCAAAGAAGATACGGTATTGTTCCTCAACTGTGCCGTCAGGGAAAGTTACAGTGAGCGGTTTTGACCAAACGGCCGTTCCCCGCAACCGTGAAATCGCCATCCCCGTATCATCTGGAGGAATGATCATCAGCGGCAGGCAAGATTCGGCCAGCGCGTTGACAATATCGCTGTCCAGCAACCCATGCACCAGTTCGCCTTGCTGCTTGGCTTGGATTTTGAGCCCCGTTAAGCCGACAGGACGACGGCACCATCTTTTTTCAAATTCTTCAAGATCATCTTTACTTTTATAACGATAAGCGAGCGATATTTTCTCTTTACGCCATCCTTTGATCTGAAAATAAAAATCCCCTTCTAAAGTTGTATCGCCAAATTCACGTTGGAATTGGGCTTTTGTGAATTGGGGGGAAAGCTGATAATGGCGCAATACGTGAAACAGGTCGTAGCTGTTGACAGCTTCGCTGGAGAGTTGGCGGCGGGGGTCGTGGATAACGGCCGTCGGCCCTTGAAACGAATCACGGAAATTGAACAACGCTTTGGTGATGGCGTATTGACTGGCGACAAAGGCACGAAGGTCTTGCTGTTGCTCCTCATCTTCGAGCGCATTTGCTAACTGATCCTGAATATCGTTAATGTCATATTTGACATTGTGCATCCAGTCAATCCAGTCGCGGACGTGAACGGCCGTTTCCTTGTTCAGTGGAATCTTCTTTTTCGTATCCTTTAGCCATCGCTGGCTGTCTTGATATTTAAAATAATACCCTCTCAACTGCCCGTATGATTTCTTACTGCGCGGCGCAAACAGGTTGCGGACGCGCAAGAATAGTTTTTCTAATTCATCATGGTATTCTGGCAATACCGTCGCTCCCAGTTTGAAAATGGGGTAGAAACATTCGGTGATGGCGTGGGAATTGATGTATTGCGTCAGTTGGTGTTTTGCTGGCAGCGCCTCACAATTGTTAATGTGTTCATTGAACGCGGCACGGGGCATCGTTTGCCCATCCAATGATTTCAGGCTTTCGATGGCGGCATCGGGCAAAAGGGCGATGGCGTGGCTGGGGTGATCGGTTTGTGTTTTGCCCAGTACGCGCCCCGCTCGGCCGATGCGCTGTAACAAGCCGTCGCCAAAGCGGGCATCGCAGATGAGAAAATCTATGTTTTGACGCTCTTTGTTTTCTTTGGCAAAGTTGTAGCCGATATCTACGGTGGGGCTGGCGAGGATGAGGGGGGCTTTGGTGGCTGATTGACGGGAAACGGCCGTTTCTGGCCCAGTAATCCGCCGCATCCGTTCATCTGAAATCAAAGGAAGCAACAATTCCCTTGCCGCGTTTACCCGCCACAAGCTGCTGCTAATCATCGCCCCATCCTGCCCGTCATCCAACCATGAGACAAGTTGTTTGCCATTATCTTGCGCCCATTCGTTCAAATCACCTGGCATTAACGTCAGCGCAAGCGGGGCAAGCGATGGGATTACGGGCAGATTTTCGTTCTCTGGCGATTCATCATCAGGAGAAATCATTGTCCAACGGCCGTCAAAAATATCTGTCAGATAGTCGCGTACATAACCAGTAGGTGTGGCCGAAAGAAGACAGATTTTACGCTGGTGGGCCGCATCGGCAAAGTAGCCGAATTGATCGTACATTGCCATCACAAAAAGAAAATTGGCTGCCTGTTTGCTGTCGTAGTAATGAAATTCGTCAATAACAATGTAATCAAAGCGCGTCATAAAATCTTCAAAAAGATTGCGCTGGTCATGCTGTCCATACTGATCAAAAAGAGCGTAATAATAAATATCCGGATTGGTGACGAGGATGAGCGGCCGGCGATAGGTGTCCTCTTCATATTTCAGGTAGTTACGGATGAAGTGATGCAGGGTGCGGCCGGGACGGTTGGAATGTTCAATTTCGCGTACGGTTTTGGCGGTGATGGGCTGCACTTTGAAATCCAAACCATAATCGTTGACGAATTTCTCAATATCTTCGCTGTGCTGTTGAATAAGGGCGTTGGTGGGGGCGATGAATAGCACATTTTTGTTTTTGCCGTGCAGGTCACGCAGATGGAGCAAACTGGCGATGGTTTTGCCCGTGCCGGTGTTATAGGTGTTCATCACCAGATCATATTGTTGCAGTGCTTCATATGTCCGCATCTGATGGTGGAGCGGCCAGCGATGCAGATCAAGCGGGTTGCTTTTGGCCTTTTTCTCGGCGTGGGGGAGGAGGTTTATGTTGATCATACGAATTATGACGCTTGCCAACGGCCGTTTTCTGTGATGGTAAATGTACTGTTTTCAGGAACAACTGCGCCAGGGGCATAGCAAATTTCAGCCTGACTAAGCGACCAGTTATACTTGTCGTCTGCGTTGTTGCGTTCCCAGCCGAGGAGGGGTTCGATGGGGCCGTTGACGGTCAGGCCATTCAGATTTGTTGTTTCGAGATGGGCGGGGAGACGGCCGTTGACCAACTCACCAACAGGTTTTCCCTGAATGGGTGTACTGGATAAACTAACCAATTGCACACGCCCCCAACCATACCCTCGTTCGCCGCCAAATTGGAATTTGTCAAGAACTTGTTGCCAATTCTTTACCTCATCCGACAAATTATTGAGCGGTATTGGCGATTGTGGCAGGCGTTTATGAGTATGAACGTACACATTGCCCATAAGGTAGACAGGTTGATTCTCACGGGTACAGGGGGCGATGAATTCCGTTTCGTGCAGCAAACCGTCTGCTGCCGATTTACTGGCATAGTTTAGAGCGGTACTGGTGTAGCTGTCCAAAAAGAGATAATCAAATTCATCTTCCATCTCCCAGGGATAGTAAGTTTTGTAACCATTGACACTTTGCAAAGCTGGATAAAAATAGGTGAAACGGAACGCTTTTTTCACCTCTTTGCCGATGGCATCGTATGCCTTGCCGTTGGCTCCCTTGCCCGCTTCGCGGGTGAGGCGGGCGGTGAGGGCGGCCCAGAATAGTTTGCCAGTAACATAGCCGCGTGTTTGCTGCAAGTTGCTGGTTTTACGCCAGCCGACGTGCATGGGGGCCAACAGGCGGAAAACGAGGTCGTATTTTTGCCAGGTCATGCGTTTTTCTCCTTCAAAAGTTTGTTTGCCGCCTTCGCCCCGCGATGAATCGCAGGGCTAAAAAGCCGCGCCCGATAAATCGGGCTGTTTGTCGCCCGGTAAGCTGATTTTCTCCTGTCGGCTGTCGGTCTCTTTACTCTTTACCGGCCGCTTTTGCGCCGTAGCGGGCGTAAATCAAGGTTTGTTCGTACACGTCTTTGACCAGCAGTAGTTTGTGTAAATCATTGCAAACATGTTTATTGTAAAATGCCAGCGTAGTTTGAGCGTCGGCATCATTAGCTGGGACAGGGTCATCT
>WFSA01000304.1 GCA_015486215.1 Anaerolineae bacterium
CTTTCATCCGTTGTAGTCACCCCAAAATATTGAGAAGTTACATGATACTCGTGTAAAATAAGGTGCTGATGAACTTTGTCAAGTCTTGTCCACGATTTATTGAGAAGATACGTTTCGGGTTTTATTTAATCCTCTGGTACAGTTTGGCCTAAGCTCTTCGGGGTTTTCTGTAGTGCAATTTTGTGAAATTGCACGGTCAATTTTACAAAATTGACCTACGATGATTGCTGGATAACTTCCGCCAGTGTGTACTAGGGGAAAACTCGTAAATAACTGTGGCCAAGGTGACAGGCACTTGCCAAGTGCCTGTCACCTGAAAGTCCAAAGTTAAAAACGAACCTTCCCTAGGGATTTTTAACGCGGATTTGGGCAGATAGACGTGAATTGTTTTTATAGGGCGACCCAGCGGGTCGCCCCTACACCATTTTGCCCCCGTAGGGGCGACCCGCTGGGTCGCCCAAACAAGAAAGGATATACAAATTATGAAAAGAATCGCTGTTTTGACGAGCGGTGGGGATGCGCCGGGGATGAATGCGGCCGTGCGCTCTGTGGTGCGCTCTGCGATTAGTAAAGGGCTGGAAGTATGCGCCATATACGAAGGGTATGAAGGTATGCTGGAAGGGGGCGACCGTATCAAGCTGCTCAATTGGCGTGATGTGGGCGGCATTTTGCAACAGGGTGGCACGGTCATCGGCTCTGCCCGCTGTGACAAATTTCGAGAGAGAGACGGCCGTCTCCGCGCCGCCCTCAACCTCATCCGAAGCGGCATCGAAGGATTGATCATCATCGGTGGTGACGGCAGTTTGACGGGCGCACATATTTTGCAAAAAGAGTGGACGGGATTGGTCAAGGAGTTGCGCGAAAGCGGCCGAATTAGTGACGAAATTGCTGATGAGCAAGAAATTCCAGCCATCGTCGGCCTTGTCGGATCGATTGATAATGATATGCACGGCACAGAAATGACTATCGGTGCCGATACCGCCTTGCACCGTATCGTTGCGGCTGTTGACGCGATCACCAGTACCGCCGCCAGCCATCAGCGCAGCTTTGTTGTGGAAGTGATGGGGCGGCATTGCGGCTATTTGGCTTTGATGGGCGCGTTGGCGACTGGCTCTGATTGGGCAATCATTCCCGAATGTCCGCCCGAAGGGGACGATTGGGAAGGGAAGATGTGCGCCGCGCTCAAAGAAGGGCGGGAGGCCGGCCGTCGAGACAGCATCGTTATCATCGCTGAAGGGGCGCGAGATCGGAGCGGGAATCCGATTACAAGTCAGCATATCAAAGACATTTTGGAGACAAGATTAGGTGAGGATACGCGTATTACTGTATTGGGGCATGTCCAGCGTGGCGGCTCGCCCAGCGCGTATGATCGCAATCTCAGTACACGATTGGGGTATGATGCGGTGAAGGCACTGCTGACCCCAGCCGCCATCGCTGAACCGATTGTGATCGGTGTGAAAGGCAATATGATCACGCGCACGCCGTTGACCGCTTGCTTAAATAAGACGTGGGAGGTCGCCGAAGCGATCAAGAGCCGCGATTATGATCGGGCGATGGCGTTGCGCGGCGGCAGTTTTGGTGAATCGTTTACCATTGCCCGCACGTTGTTGCGTGTTTTCCCTTCTATGCCCAAATCGAACCAAAAATCGTTGCGAATCGGGGTGATCCATTCAGGCGGGCTGGCACCGGGAATGAACACGGCCGTTCGTGCCGCTATTCGATTGGGTTTAGATAAAGGATTTGTCATGTACGGCATCCGCAACGGCTTTCGCGGCTTTGTCGATGGCAATATCGAAGAGTTTGATTGGATGTCTGTCGCTGGTCTCTCCTCAACGGGCGGGGCAGAGTTGGGTACGAACCGATACATCCCTTCGCGCGGTGATTTTTACGCCATTGCCCAAAATATAGAGAAATATAACCTTGATGGATTGGTGATGATCGGCGGCTTGGCTGGGTATCAATCTGTTATTGAGATGAATAAACGGCGCGAATCGTTCCCCGCTTTCAAAATTCCGATCATCTGTATGCCGGCAACAATCAACAACAATCTGCCCGGCACCGATTTGAGTGTTGGCGCGGATACTGCTTTGAATAGTATCGTGGAGGTGATTGGCAAAATCAAGCAATCGGCCGTCGCTTCGCAGCGCACGTTTATTGTGGAGGTGATGGGCAAGTATTGTGGCTATTTGGCGATGATGTCAGCGATGGCGACGGGAGCTGAGCGGGTCTATCTGCATGAGGAAGGGGTAATGTTGAAGAATTTGGTTGATGATGTGGAGAAATTGTCACAGGATTTTCGACGGGGGAAACGATTAGGCTTGATCGTGCGTAATGAGAAGGCGAACGAGTTGTACACGACTGATTTTATGCACGCACTTTTTGAGGAGGAGGGGCACGATCTGTTTGATGTGCGCCAAGCGGTTTTGGGGCATATGCAGCAAGGGGGCGATCCCAGCCCGTTCGACCGTATTTTTGCGACGCGGCTCGCTTCGCGCTGTATCAATTTTGTGGGAGATACGTTTGATAGTGATGAGGTGACGGCCGTTTGCATTGGTCAAATTGAAGGCCGAATTGAGACCCTGGAAATGGATCGCGTGCCGCGCAAATTAGACGATAAACATATGCGCCCCAAGAAACAATGGTGGATGAAAATGCGCGAACTCGCACGCATTATGGCGCAGTCGGAACCGGATTGAGCAGGTATGCAGGTATGCAAGTAGCAGTAATTCCCGTTCCTCGACTGAGATGGGGTATAGTTTTCGTAAAGATTTCGCCCTAAAATTCGACTTTCAGTCGAGTATAGAGATGCAAAGCTACGGGAATTGCTGTGCAAATAGCAGGTTGATTAACTTACCCACCTGCAAACCTGCACACTTAGGGAAGGTTCGTTTTTAACTTTGGACTTTCAGGTGACAGGCACTTGCCAAGTGCCTGTCACCTTGGCCACAGTTATTTACGAGTTTTCCCTTAGGAA
>WFSA01000305.1 GCA_015486215.1 Anaerolineae bacterium
ACGGCCGTTTGCATTCCAGTTCTTCTTGTTGATTGAGAATTTGGGGGTAAACGGCCGTTTGTGGTGTTGATTGATCCGCAGATTACGCAGATTCACGCAGATTTTTATTTTTTAATCTGCGCCATCTGCGTAATCTGCGGATTTTTTGTTTATGAGGTGATTACCGCGAATTTAGAAAGGAACGAATGAAAACGGCCGTCTTACAGATAGATCATAACTCTTGTCTTCAAAAATGAACCCTCTTACAATTATACTAACTAATGATTACACTTTAACGAAAACTCACGACATAACAACCTATACTATGGACACAATATGACTCTATCCCCTTATAAACTCATCACTACAACACATGAATGGGAAAAATGTTTGACAAAATTACAGGCTGAAACGCAAATTATGATCGATCTGGAGGCAAACAGCATGTTTGCCTATCGTGAAAGCGTCTGCCTCATTCAAATTTCAAGTCCTGAACAAGATTATATTATCGACCCAACAGTGGGGATTGACCTTTCTGGATTAGGCAGCATCATCACCGACCCTGTGGTGGAGAAGGTTCTCCACGCGGGTGAGTATGATATGTTTTTGTTGAAACGACAGTATGGATGGCAGCTTAGAAATCTGTTCGATACGATGTGGGCAGCGCGTATTCTGGGATACGAAAAGTACGGGCTGGCAAATTTGCTAAACACGCTGTATGGGTTGGAGTTGGATAAAAAATATCAACGGTCAGATTGGTGCAAACGGCCGTTACTCCCCGCCCAACTCACCTACGCCCGTCTGGATACCCATTATTTATTGCAAATGCGTGATGATTTAGCAAAGGAACTCGTCAAGGCCGGCCGCATGAAAGAGGCGTTGGAAACATTTGAGCAGCAAACGCTCATCGAACCAAAAGACCTCAGCTTTACCCCGCATGATTTTTGGAATATCAAAGGGGTGTCCAAACTCAACCCGCGCCAAAAAGCGATCATTCGTGAATTAGATATTTTTCGCAATTACCACGCCAAACGACGGAATCAGCCGCCGTATAAAATCATTGGTAATCAAGTGTTGGTAGAAATTGCACGACAAGAGCCGACCAGCATGAAACAACTGCGAAAAGTGAAGGGGGTTGGCGGCTATATTCGGCGGTATGGGCACGGGTTGTTAACGGCCGTTGACAACGGCAAAAAAGCCCCCATCCCCGCCCGTCCCAAACGGGAAAGCCGTTCCCGCCAAGAGTACAAACGGTATGAAGCGTTACGCCAATGGCGCAAAGCACGCGCCGACGCACGCGCCGTTGAATCAGATGTCATCATCAGCAAAGACGCGATGCTGGATTTGGCAGCAATCAATCCACAAAACGATGATGATCTACGCAAAATCTACTCGTTGGGCAATTGGCATCGCCAAACATATGGGGAAGAAATTCTAGCTATTTTGCGGAACTAAAAGTTCAACTTCTCAGAAAAGTTGAACTTTTAGACGCAGCTTAAATAATCCTCGTCCCTAAGGGAACACTCGTTTTTAACTTTGGCGTTTTACCCTCACCCCAGCCCTCTCCCAAAGGGAGAGGGAGCAAGTTCCCTCCCCCTTTGGGAGAGGGTTAGGGTGGGGGGGGCGATGACGAAACTCCAAAGTTGTTTACGAACCTTCCCTAAGTGAAAAAACAGGATATTTATTCATCGTTTATCTCAAATTGATGAAGATTAAAAACAGTATCACCAGATGCCGCTGTTGCCGATTGGCTGATGGGCAGGCGTGCGCCATTGGGGAAATGGTAAATTCCTAGACTAATCTGATACTTACCCTGAGGAATGTCAGAGGGGATGTTGACGGTGAACGTCTGAATAATCGTTTCATCTGTGCGCCATAAATGGGCGGGGTAGCTGGCGCATAGCTGACTGTCGGCTTGGGTGATAAGAGATCGAACGGCCGTTTGCGGCATATCATACACATGAACAAATAGGCTGGGTACCATTTCGGTAGCGTGCAACGGGGTTATTCCCAACGTGATGGGGACAACATCATTAGGGGCATAACTATCCTTCAATGTAGAGAGCAAAGTGACCTTGAATACATCATCAAATTGAACAGAAGGGTGCGGCGGCACGGCCGTTTCCCAATCTGCTTGTGCCGAAAAAATAGTAAACTGTGGATTATCTGGATTACGCGGGTCTGTATAAAGCGGTTCGACCACAGCGAATTTACCTAAAGTGTCCGCAAAATTTGGTTCAAACATAGTGAGTGAAACATAATTAGTTTTGCCAGATGGCAGCACAATACATTGATCACCCACAAAAGCATTCACCGGTTGCTCCAGCAGGAAACTATCAACATAGTGCACAACTGGATGCCCAGCTTGAAAAGGAGTAAAGTAGACTGGAGTCGTTAAGTCTGTGTTTTCCTTCAAAAACGTAAATGATTGAACAATATACTGCTCCATCAATACGAATACTTCAGGACGAGCCAGCCATTTTTGATAAAAATCTTGATATGTTTGATAGCCAAGATAGCCGGTAATCAACAACGGCAATAGAAAAACAGCCGGCGTATCTATTCCTTTTCGGCTTAACGCAGTCACCCCCCATAGGCCGGCACCCAGCACAACGGTAACAGGCAGTATAAGCCCGGCAGCGCGTAAAAAATGGGGGGCATAGGTGCTGAGTAACGAGGGGATCAGCGAGGCGATGGCGTAACCAAGAACTAACAGTCCTTTTTTACGCCATTCTTTTATAAAAATAAAGCTGCCAAGACCAACCAGCCCTAAAATCCCAGTCAGTACATCCAAAATAGGGCGGCCGGGCAAATTAAATAAGATATTGATGTCCCCCTGCTTAAACCAAGCTAATCGCCACTGATTAAAATTATTTAGAATTGCTTCGCTGCTAAATGTAGAAACAGAAGTCGGCCTATCTAAAAGCAAAGAGGGATTATTAAAGAAATAGAACCCCATCGGCAAAACAAGCAAAAAAGCGATACCTAATGCTAATAGAATGCCATTGCGCCTCTGCTTATCCGTCAAATAAACGACAAATAGAAGCACCCCCGTTAAAAGAATCCAAAAAATCGAAGAAAAATAGGTGTATGCCAACACCCCCATGCCGATACCGCCAAGAAACCAATGAGGCAATTGATTTGTTCGATAGGCGATTAGTAGCCAACCGATTGTCAATGCGGCCATCAATACAAACAGATTTGCTCGCAATGCCAACTGTGAAAGGTGAACATGCCAATAAAATACGGAGAGAATCGCCAAAATAGATAGTGCAATCTGCTTATTGAATAGTTCACGACCTAAACGATACATGGCTGCAAGCGTCAGGATGCCCGTAATCGTTGCTGTAAAACGAATGGTAAAAATCGAACTGCCTAATAGTTTACCGAAAAACGCAAGCCAATAAACCCAACCTGCCTCACGGCCGAAATTGCCGGGAAAGAAGGGAGTAAAATGAGGATTCGCTATAATTTCAGCAGCATCATCCCAATTCCACGCTTCATCATAATGAAGCATGAGGCTCATAGGCTCTAACGAAGCCCATCGCAAATAAATGCCAATAAATAAAATGAATAGGAGTATCCATTGATGGTATGTTTTCTTTTGCATGGAGAAATTGACATGGTTCAAATTAGGGTGAATCATCTTTACAGTTGTTGCGCGATTGAGCGACTATAAAGGGGCTACCACAAGGATCGCTCCTACAGGAATAAATTGTAGGGGCGCGGCCTTGTGCCCGCCCTCAACGTGTAAAGATCATCTTGCGTAAAATGAATTATGTCGAGAAATTATATAGGTGTGTTTGTATCTTCTCAATAAATCGTGGACAAGAGTTGACAAATTTTATCAGC
>WFSA01000306.1 GCA_015486215.1 Anaerolineae bacterium
ACCCTAACCCTCCCCCTTTAGGGGGAGGGAACTTGCTCCCTCTCCCTTTGGGAGAGGGCTGGGGTGAGGGTAAAACGCCAAAGTTAAAAACGAGTGTTCCCTTAGGGAAGGTTCGTTTTTAACTTTGGACTTTCAGGTGACAGGCACTTGCCAAGTGCCTGTCACCTTGGCCACAGTTATTTACGAGTTTTCCCTTAGTACCGTATCAGTGATATTTTTGTACCACGTACAAGAAATTGCCCGTAGATTTCGCAGATTAGCGCAGATTGAATGTTTTTATCTGCGTCAATTTGCGAAATCTACGGATCATTCTTTTCTGGTTTATCCAGATTAGGGAAGGCTTATAAATAAGCTCATAAATAACTTCGGATCACAGATTGCTTCACTTCTTTGAGAGTGAAGCAATCTTGCTAAATTAAAAACGAACGTTCTCTCAACGTTTGCTCATACAGTTTGATGAGACAGGGAATGCCGCACAATTAGTGCGGCTTTTTTTTGCCTGTTAAGGAACGAGAATCTAATAACTTGCAGAACTTCAAATTATCATCCCCCCGTCTTCACGGAGCCTGCTCTCACGAAGGTGGGGGAATGACAACCGTATAATCACTTTTCATAAATGGCCTAAAAGTATTCCATCTTGACCCCAAACTGAAATGTACCTTGTTTCCCCCGTACAAGAAAATTGTGGTATGCTCTATTTACGATAAAATAATCGGCACGATTTTTAGGTGACTCAGCGGGTTGTTCCTATGGGAAAGCTCACAAGTAACTTTGGATGTATCTTCTCAATAAATCGTGGACAAGACTTGACAAATTTCATCAGCACTTTGTTTTACACGAGTATCATTAGGAAAATTTGTCAAGTCTTGTTCATGAGAAGATACCAACTTTGGTATTTAAATAAATCCTCGTTCCTTAATCATTTAGGGAAAACTCGTAAATAACTGTGGCCAAGGTGACAGGCACTTGCCAAGTGCCTGTCACCTGAAAGTCCAAAGTTAAAAACGAACCTTCCCTTAGGAGAGCAACATGAAAAAACTTTTAATTAGTATTGGCATTAACGCTATTGCGATGTGGGCGGCGGCTTGGATATTGGGTGGTGCTGATATGGTCGATGGTATCGTCAGCTGGCTGTTTTTGGCGGTTATTTTTGGGGTGGTTAATACAATCATCAAACCGATTATTAAACTTTTCTCACTGCCATTTACAATTATCACATTAGGATTATTCACGTTGATTATCAACGCTGGTATGCTGGGGTTGACGATGTGGATTGCGCGTATGTTTGACTTTAATACCGGCTTTTTCAAAGGATTCTGGTCACTTTTTCTCGCGGCGATCATTATCAGCGTTGTCAGCGCATTGTTGAATTGGATTTTGCCTGAGAGCGAATAGACGCTTATGGAACATGAGTTTGACCAGCTAACAGCACAATTAGACCGATGGAACGGCCGTCGGCGGTATCGTGACAGCTTGATTTGGTTGCCGCGTGCGTTGTTGGCTGGTTTATTGCTGGCAGCAACGGCGGCGGCGGCGGCGCGTCTACGGCCGTTGCTGACCAATCGTGAAGTCGCGCTCATCACCCTCGCGCTGGCGGCGATGGGGATGTTGGCCGCGCTCATCACTTTGCTGGCACGACGGTATGATCTGCCCCATCGTGCTCGTTTTGCCGACCGGCAATTCGGGTTGCAAGAGCGGGCAAGCACGGCTGTTGACCTGCATCAAAACCGCATCACCGCCCCTGCCGAGATGGTGAATGAACAGTTGCAAGATACGTTAACGGCCGTTGCCGCCATTGATACAAAAACGGCGTTCCCCCTCCGCCTGATTTGGCAAGAGTGGGGGATGGCGGCGGCGGCGATAGCATTATTGGTCACGGCCGTCCTCCTTCCCAACCCGCAAAACGAGATTCTATTACAAAATCGCGCCATCAAAGAGAGCATCGCCGAAGAGATCAACACCCTTGAAGCGTTAGCCGAAGAAATTCAAGAGAACCCCGATCTTACCGATGAAAATAAAGAAGACCTGCTCGATCCTGTCGGGACCGCGTTGGAAGGATTGGGGGATGGTGAGTTGAGCCAAGAAGGGGCAGTCGCTGTGTTGTCGGAGGCGGAGGCTGATTTGCGGGACTTGGGCAATGAAAACAGCACTGATTCATTGCGGCAGCAGTTAGATGATGCGGGACGGCCGTTGGCTGATAATGAAAATAGTCAAGCGTTAGGCGACGCATTGCGAGAAGGCGATTTGTCCACGGCCGCTGTGGAAGCGGCACAATTGGCTGATGAACTGTCGGCGATGAGCGCGGAAGAGTTGGCGCAATTGGCGCAAAATTTGGCTGCTGCGGCGGCTATGCTGAAAGGGGTGGATACGGAGTTGGCGCAGCAGTTGGCAGAGGCGGCGCAGGCGTTGCAAAACGGGGATGTTGAAGCGGCGCAACAAGCGTTGCGCGAGGCGGCGGGGACATTGCAGCAACGGGCGCAGGAAACTGCCGTTGCCGAAGCAGCCCAAGACGCGGCTGGTCAATTAGGAGAAAGCCGTGATGATATCGCCCAATCTGATCAGCAAGGGGGAACAGGACAGCAGGGGGAAGGAACGCAGCCCAGTCAAGGACAAGGCGGAGAACAAGGGCAGGGACAAGGGCAAGGCAACGGGGATGGTCAAGGGCAAGGTCAGGCTCAGGGTCAGGGCGAAGGCAGTGGTCAGGGCGGATTAGGCGAAGGCGGCGGTCATGTCGAAGAGGTGTACGTTCCTGATTATGTTGATCTTGGCAATGCGGATGGCGTAGATATTGAATTAGATGCGGACTGTTCGGCGAATCCAGCCGACTGCGGCACGCTACTCAATGAAACGGTGACTAAGTTCAGCGATGAAAAAAGCATCGTCCCCTACAATCAAGTCTTTGGCGATTATCGCAATGCCGCTTATGAAGCCCTTTCCGATGATTACATCCCGCTCGGCATGAAAGGATATGTCCGCGACTATTTTTCCTCTCTCGAACCGTAATAGTACATACTGGCGGAAGTTCTCCAGCAATTATCGTAGGTCAATTTTGTAAAATTGACCGTGCAATTTTACAAAATTGCACTACAGAAAACCCCGAAGAACTTAGACCAAGCAACACTAGTGGAGAATTCTATCGTTGTAGAACAAAAAATCTGTGAAATCTGGTCCTATTATTTCCGAATGGCGATAGCCATATGTTTGATGAGCGTTTCGTCGTCGGGAGTGCCTTCAAGATGTACACGGCCGTTGATAATTAAATGCGGCAAATCGTTCACTGAGTACCGCACAATCGCGTCGGCAAATTGATCGACCATCACTAGATACGCCTTTACATGCTCACTTTCGACCGCCATGCTGAAAATGGTTTTGGCGAGCAATACCCCGCCCTCATCTTCCCCGTTTGTCAATAACTCAAATGAAACAGCTTGCGTTAATTTTTGCATTTGGACGCGCACCATCGGGTCAACGGCCGTTGTCCCAACTGCCCCTTGTAATGACACCGCTTGAATCGCGCTGATGAGCGATGTCACCTGAAAGCCGCTCGGCCAGCCGATGATGCGGATATTGTAATCCATCGGCTTTCCGTCCTTGACCCCATTGATGGCGATGACAGGATAAAATGTATACGATTTGCGGCGCGGCCGCTGTTTATAATGGATATTTTCGTACCGATGGGCGAGAGCTTGCAGGAGAACGGCCGTTTGTCCCTCTCCTTCGCTCGCATCCTCAAACCCAACCATCAATACATGCACGGGGGACGGCAAATTGCTCAACGCATTGTCTAATTCTGCCCATACGGCATCATCAAAAAGGGTGTCGTCGGCGATTGGTTCACGCATGTTCATCTTCCTCGTCACTTTCAATGATCGCAGCTGGGGTGATGGATTGATACGCATCGACATGCTGATTGCCGCAGAATGGGCATAAATTCCATTGCAGGTTCATCAATTCATCACAATCAGGGCAGCGTTTACGCAAGCGTGTATGGCAGTGCGGGCAAAGAATCCAGCCCGCTTTTACAGAACGAGAACAGCCGGGACAGGACGGCCGTTCTTCAATCTCTTGTAATAATGCTTCTTCCTCTAGGGCGCGTTCGTAAACGGCCGTTAACGTCTCCGTTGGGCGCAGCACCCAGTAAATCAAAACACCGACAAATGGCAGCAGTAAGACGACTAATCCTGCCAATAAACTAGCAAAGGGATCGCGTGAACGGGAGCGCATATCACGCACAGCCCACACGACCAGACTAAGCCAGAGCGCGGCCAGCAATACGCCGGCAACAGTGAGCGCAATCGTCAATAAAGATGTAATTGTTTCTACAGATGGTAATGTCATATTTTTATGCCTCGCGCCAAATTATAGCACAGTTGCAAGCCATGAGGGCGCGGAATGTTCTTGGGTGGTAGGGCGATTGCAACCTCCAAATCGCACTGTTAAATTCCAAATTTACACCGTTTTTAGTAGCCCTGCAATTGACATAACATGTGAATTGCGGGGAATTTATGCGTTATGATTGTCGTGATCGTATGTTGTGATCGGTTTCGTGATCGGTTTTTTCGATTTTCGATCACGAAACCGATCACGATCACGAATTAAGGCGAGGTTGCAATCGCCCTAATCCGTTCTTCCTCAAGTTCGCCCCATCGTTTATAATGCACTATACTTAGGGCCGATTTTTTGGCATGAATATTATGATAGATGAACTAAACGATGACCTATTTTGGGATGCCGATTACGCCATTGCGATGGCTTTAGCAGAGCAGTATCCCACCATTGAAATTGAGAGAATTGGTTTAGAACAACTAAACGAAATGATTTTATCATTGCCAGCTTTTTGTGATGATCCCCAATTGGTCACCACCCAAATTTTACTTGACATTCAAACCGTATGGTATGAGGAGGTAACACCTTTATGACTGTACCCCAAAGCAACAACGGGGAAGCATCTCCTGCTGTTCCTGAAGAACTGCAAGAAAACGTCTGGATCACGACGATTGCTAAATTCCTTGATCCAATTTATAACTGGACGCGCCGTAATTCATTATGGCCGCTAGGGTTCGGTCTGGCTTGCTGTGCTATCGAAATGATTTGCGCCGCATCCAGCCGCTTTGACTTTGCCCGCTTTGGCATGGAAGTTTTCCGTGCAACCCCTCGCCAAGCTGATGTAATGATTATATCCGGCACGGTCACCAAGAAAATGGTACCGACAATCGTCCGTCTGTATAACCAGATGGCTGAACCGCGCTATGTCATCGCTATGGGCGCGTGCGCCTCTGGCGGCGGCCCCTTCAAGGAAGGATACAGCGTTGTTGACGGTATTGATAAATTCTTACCCGTCGATGTCTACATCCCTGGCTGCCCGCCCACTCCGCAAGCACTGCTTAATGGCATGATCGCTATGCAAGAAAAGATCGATCAACAATCCATCGCTACCGTACCGTGGTATCGCAAAGATGATCCATTGACGGAACTGGTGCCGATTCCATTATTAGGCCCGGATTTGGTAGATTTGCGTCAGGTGGAGTTGATCAAATCGGAAGCAGCGAAGGCAAATGCTGAAACGGCCGTCGAAGAAGCCATCCTCGCTTAATTAGTATCTTCTCAGTATTCTGGGGAGACTTGACAAATTTTCCTAATGATACTCGTGTAAAATAAAGTGCTGATGAAATTTATCAAGTCTTGTCCACGACTTATTGAGAAGATACCTTAATTACATCATAAATAAAAAGGATTATCTTCTCAGTATTCTGGGGAGACTTGACAAATTTTCCTAATGATACCCGTGTAAAATAAAGTGCTGATGAAATTTGTCAAGTCTTGTCCACGATTTATTGAGAAGATACATAAAAAGGATTATTGATGAATCAAGAAAGTATTGATGCTCCCACACAGCAGAGCGTGGCCGAAACGGCCGTTGCCAAGCTAAAAGAACGCTTCCCCGATGTCGTATCTGACGATCCTCGTCAAGGATACAGCGGGCTGATCGTTCAACCCAACGCCCTTGTCGAAGTCGCCCAAGCGTTGCGCGACGATCTTGGGTTCGACTACCTGACCAGCGTAACCGGCGTAGACCTTATTGATGATGGAAAGCTAGAATCCGTCTACCATGTGACCAGCATAGAGCAGGGCGGCAAACCGCTCGTTCTCAAGGCACAAGTAGAGCGCGATAACGCCATCCTGCCCTCCGTTTACTCCGTCTGGCCCGGTGCCGAGTTCCAAGAGCGCGAAGCGTATGATATGTTCGGTATTCGTTACGACAATCATCCCGATTTGCGCCGCATTTTGACATGGGATGAATTTGAAGGATACCCCTTACGCAAAGATTGGCAGGAGCCATACTTTGAGGATACGCATAAGCCATTTGGCAGTCGTTGGCCTGCTGGCGAAGTGCGCCGCGCGGAAGAGACAAATATCTACGGCCGTAATGTGCAATATCCTAAAGGATGGGTTCCCACAGGCAAAGAGTACGAAGTCGAAACAGACACCTATCAAGGCGTTTATGTTGAAGCAGACGGCGTTCCCGGCCTTAAAACGGATAAAATCACCGTCAATCTAGGCCCCCAACACCCCTCCACACATGGCGTATTCCGCATGGTTGTAGAATTAGATGGGGAAACCGTCGTCGGCTTAAAGCCAGTCATGGGCTACCTGCATCGCAACCACGAAAAAATCGGGGAGCGTAACACCTTCTTGATGAATATGCCCTACACTGATCGACTCGATTACATCTCCTCAATGAGCAATAATCATGGATACGCCATCGCCGTTGAGGAACTACTAGACATCAAAGTGGCCGAACGGGCTGAATGGCTGCGAATTTTGGTCGTAGAGTTAACCCGTATCATCAACCATTTATGGGCACTAGGCTTCTTGTTGAACGATATGGGCGCGTTGCAAACGCCGATGCTCTACTATTACGTGGAACGGGAACTCATTCTCGACTTCTTTGAAGAGCTTGCCGGCGCACGGATGATGTGCAATTACATGCGCTTCGGTGGTGTCGCTTACGATTTACCCGATAATGTGCGCGGCACAGAGACGATGAAATTCTTGCATGATATGATTTACGACCGTCTGCCGCGTGTTATGGATCAAGGGGATGGATTGATGACGGGCAACGAGATCGTGCGCGAACGCGGTATCGGCTACGGCACCCTTTCTCGTGAAGATGCGATTGCGTATAGTGCTGCTGGGCCGCTTTTGCGTGCCAGCGGTGTCGCTTACGATATTCGCCGTGCTGACCCGTATTCCTATTATGAGCATCTCGATTTTGATGTTGCTGTGCGCTACAACGGTGATATTTTTGATCGGTACATGATTCGTGTTGACGAGATGAGACAGAGTTTACGCATTTTGGAACAGGTATTGCCATTCCTCGAAGAGACGGCTGGCGCACCTATTTTTGATGGTAAACCACAACATGCGCTGCGTCCAAAACAACCAGCAGAGGCTTACGGCCATGTTGAAAATCCAAAAGGTGAACTGGGCTTCTATGTTACCGCCCAAAAGCGTATATCCAGCCCGACACGCTACCACGTTCGCGCTCCTTCCTTTATCAACCTTACGGTATTGGAAAAAATGTCTATGGGACACAAAGTGGCCGATATTGTCGCCATTTTGGGCAGCATTGATATTGTATTGGGTGAGGTGGACAGGTAGTTACGCGAGGCGACCCAGCGGGCCGTCTCTACAGGAGAAATTATGTACGGATCTGGTATCTTGAAAGGCTTAGGGATTACGATGAAGCATTTTGTCGAATCCTATAAAGATGACCGCCGTTGGGCATCTAAAGGCGGCCGCTACTATAACGACGAAGCATTACAATCACGTCAAAGCACGGACGCAACGGGTGTTGCCACTGTGTTTTACCCAGAAGAAAAATTATCTGTGCCAGAACGGTTCCGCTTTGTACCTTTCTTGGTCACAGATGATCCCGAACCGGGAGAGCAATGGGGAAAAAACTGGTGTACCGCTTGCGGCACTTGTGCCAAAGTGTGTCCCCCGCAATGTATTTGGATCGAGAAGGCTGTAAAACCAAACGGCCGTCCCGACACTCGTCCCGAGAAATTCTTCATTGATATTGATATTTGTATGAACTGTGGGCTATGCGCTGAATTCTGTCCGTTTGATGCCATTAAAATGGATCACGATTACGAATTAGCAAGCTACAGCCGCACGACAGCCCATATCCATGATATTGAACGTCTCAGCAAGCCGATCAGCTATTGGCGCGAGATGGCACCTAAGAGAGCAGCGGCCGAAGCGACCGCTCGTGAATTTGTTATCAACAAAAAGAAAAATCGACGCAAAAAGAAAGAAGAAGGAGCAAAAGAAGAACGTATCACTGAGGCCGCCGTACGCCAACTTGTATACCAAGGCATACAATACTAAATTTGGTATGGTTCATTGTGTCTGAAACGATCTTTGGGCAATCCAACGGGTTTCGACCCAACAGGTCGCCCCTGCCATGTCCTAAATTTGGATAAGAACGATAATTGATTAGGGTGTGTTTCAAATGAGTTGAGCCAAAATGATTGTCACGGGGCGAACGGACTTGGTTTACCCAAAACTTTGTGCCCCGTGACTGTCACTTCTACTGAAATGAAACACACCCAATTGATTAAGCGATCTCTATAGCGGTAAGATGAATCCA
>WFSA01000307.1 GCA_015486215.1 Anaerolineae bacterium
ACGGCCGTTTTCATGAATACTTTTTGAAGATGGTGGAAGGGGATTAACTAAATGACATATGAATCAATAGATAAATTGCAAAATGCTCTGGGTGAAGAGGTTTTCCATTATACCAAAGACCGAAAAAAGGCCGCAGGAAGGGCACTCGGCACGATAGTTGAAATTATTACTTACTATCTCATAAAAAGTTGGGGACTAAATAATTCAACTTCTATTGAGAGAGGGCTCGTTGAGTATGGAAACGAAGATATTTCACATAATGTTGAATACTCATTGCATCCAATTATCGACACATATGAAGTCACCCTCCCCAACGATGGCAAATCAATCACAGCAACAAAGGTACTTAAAGCCTTAGAATCACAACGTGACGTTTCAAAATTTAGGAAAAAGAATAACAACCTCCTTGATACGCACAATGTATTAAGAAATGCTTGCACAATTGGTGAATCAGACGACTCTTTTTTACTAACCAGTTTCAAAAGTATTGGTCAAGATGAGTACGCTCTATTGGTTTTTGAACAAATGCAAAAACCATACGCAATGTTTGAATGCAAGCGGGTTGGTGTCGAAGAGGGGATGAAGAAGGGGCCTCAAACGATTGAAAAGGCGAAACAAGGTGCATACGTTGCAAGGGCAGCCTCTTCGCTACAGAAAATCAGAACTAATTCTGGAGAGAAGTATGGAATAATATATAGGGAAAATGGTGAACCTTACATAAAATCATATGTGGAATTAATGGATGAGATCATCTATTCTGATGATACGGCATTGCTTCAAAAATTCATTTTAACTATAGGCGTTGTAAGCAATCATGGGAATTGGTTTACTGCCGAAAACCATAACAAAGAATTAAAAGTTTTAGCTGAATCCTACGATTGGTTGATGTTCCTAACGGATCATGGCCTTTCACAATTTATTAGTGAGTTATTGCTCCATCCGTCCGAAGAATATAAAAAAGTTCGAGAAGCTTTCGCAAAAAGCTATACCGCGAATAAAAAACGAAATGTTTTTACGAAGATACGGATGGATATTAAAGCAGATGCGGCATTGCGTAGATATTTCTCCGACAACTTAGATGAAATTGAAGGCTGGTTCAATATCATTACACCCACAGGAAAGACAGTCAAAGAGCTAAAAAATGAACTGGAAGCGTTACGTTCTAAGGATTGGGAGAAAATCCGATGAGCGCGGGTAGAACAGTAAATGCTCAAAGTCATAGTTGGGGTACACCACAGAAATATGTTACTGCTATCAAACATTTTTTTGGAGGTTCTATTGCTTTAGACCCTTGTTCAAATGAATACTCTATTGTTCAGGCAAAAATGGAATTTATGTTGCCCCAATATGATGGACTTCGTGAGGATTGGGGAGATTATCCAACTATTTATATGAATCCTCCCTACGGGGCAGATAGAGAACGAGGGACGACAATCAAAAATTGGCTGGCAAAATGTGCCTCAACACACCATAAGCATAAGTCAGAAATTCTTGCGTTAGTTCCAGTGGCTACAAATACACGTCATTGGAAACAAAGCGTATTTGGGGAAGCGGTGGCAATCTGTTTTCTTTACGATACAAGGCTGAAATTTTTAGAGAATGGTAATGGTGGCGGAAAAGGCGCACCTATGGCGTGTGCAATGGTTTATTGGGGTAAAGAGTATGATAATTTTTATGATACTTTTATCAATTACGGTGCTGTTGTAAATATTTCAGACCTTCAGGGCTGTGAAATAGGCACAACAAGGAATCAAATGCCATTAGCGTTTGGGTAACAATTACACCATCGCTGGCAGTAAGACGGTAAATGTCGCCCCTTTATCGGGATTATTATTGGCTGTAATACGGCCGTTATGCTGTTCCACAATTTGACGAGAGATAGGAAGCCCCAGCCCCGTGCCGTGTCCAGCCGGTTTTGTCGTGAAGAATTGATCAAAAATATTGCCCATCACCTCATCAGAGATACCAGAGCCATCATCGCTGACAGAAAAACCAAAAGCGTACCCGTCTTCATCCGTTTCCCACGATTTTATACAAACAACACCATCATCATCCCCAATCGCATCACGTGCATTGATGAGCAGGTTCAAAACAACCTGCACAAGGCGATTATGATCACAAATAATACTTTTCATATCTGGCTGTAACTCAACATTAAGCTGGATATGATATTCACCTTGAAATTGTTGCTGTACAAGTTGGAGTGCATCTTCGATGATAAAATTAAAGTCAGTAACGGCCGTTTCCAGCCTGCCATTTGCACTATAATTTCGTAATGATTCTGTGATACGCGCACTACGCCACGCGCTCTGCTCAATCATCCCAATATAGTGCAACAATCGCTCGGCACTAAGATTGTTTTGCTCAATCTCATGTGTCATATTGCTGCATGTGGAGATAATGATACTAAGAGGAGTATTTAGCTCGTGGGCGACGCTGGCTGTAATCGTTCCAATCCCTGCTAATCGCTGGGTATGAGACAATGCTTCGTCAAACTGCCTGTTGGGGGAGACGGTCATCTGCATAAATAAAGGATACGCTAACGGCCGTTATGCGTCCGTGTTTGAACCGTAAAATCATCGTGAAAGGGCTGTGAACAGATACACAGAGCGACAAAACAGCAAACATACAAAATAATTCCTACCCATCCCAACCCCATCACTTCCTTATATCAGAAAAGCATTATAAATTGAGTATATGCCTGATTTTCATTCGTATCTTACCCCGTATAGATGTACAATTTTGAGACATATACAGTACAAAACCTATTGAAATTCAAAAGATTTTCAATATTTTCTATACTTGCTCAGCCCCTCTAATGATTGCTTCAATTTTTTAGCATTACAGATCATTCATCCAGAGAAAATTGAGTCAATTTTGGTTTTACACCTGAGCAGTTACCATCTTCAAAAGAGTCATATTATGCAAGAACAAGAAAATCAACCCTCAATTCCGCCATGGGTTTGGATACTCGGTCTAGTAACTGTCGCCATCGGCGCACAGATGTGGTTAACCGGTAGTTTTGATGGTCCCGAAAAAATTCCGATGGATGAAGTTGCCGCCCTAATCGAAGCTGGCGAAGTCAAATCCATCACCGTAAGAAAAGATAAAATAGAAGTCGTGCTACCAGACGGCACAATCTACGGCTCAACCAAACATTCTGACGATAGTTTGACAGAAACATGGGAATATTACGGCATCAGCACCGAGCAGCTCGCCAGCATTGATTACAGCGTCCCCGATCAAGCAGCAATGAACACGATGATCAGCATCGCCATCACCATTCTCCCCATTTTACTGCTCATCTGGATATTCAGTCGCGGCTTTAGACAAATGCAGGGCGGCAGCGGCGGCATATTTGGTTTTGGCAAAAGCCGTGCCAAAAACTTAAATGATGGCGACCGCCCTACCGTCACTTTTGCCGATGTTGCTGGAGTAGATGAGGCCAAACAAGATTTGGTCGAAGTCGTCCAATTCCTAAAAGAGCCAGAAAAATTTGTACAAGTCGGCGCACGCATCCCCAAAGGTGTCTTGATGATCGGCCCTCCGGGCACAGGCAAAACATTGCTCGCCCGCGCGATTGCAGGCGAAGCCGGCGTGCCATTCTTCCATATTTCAGGATCAGAATTCGTTGAGATGTTCGTCGGCGTTGGTGCAAGCCGCGTGCGTGACCTATTCAATAAAGCGAAGCAAAACGCCCCTTCTATCGTATTTGTAGATGAGATTGATGCCGTTGGCCGTCAGCGCGGTGCTGGCATGGGCGGCGGCAACGATGAGCGCGAGCAAACACTCAACCAGATTTTAGTCGAGATGGATGGGTTCGATAATGAAACTAATATCATCGTCATGGCGGCAACCAATCGCGCCGATGTACTTGATCCTGCACTGTTACGACCCGGCCGTTTTGACCGTAAAGTGTTCGTAGACCTGCCAGATGTAAAAGGACGGGAAAGCATATTGAAGGTGCATGGACGGGGCAAACCGATTGACGAAGCTGTCTCTTTCCGCGATATGGCACGACTAACGGCCGGCTTCTCTGGTGCAGATTTAGAAAATCTGATAAACGAAGCGGCTATATTTGCCGCCCGTAGAGACCAAAAAACGATCGGCATGTTGGAGTTCCAAGATGCGTTTGATCGGGTAGCACTGGGGCCAGAACGTAAAAGTAAAGTGATGAGCGAAAATGACAAATTAACAATCGCTTATCACGAAGCGGGACACGCCGTTGTCAGTTTCCATCTGCCAAATACCGATCCCGTGCAAAAAATAACCATCGTCCCGCGCGGGCAAGCGGGCGGCTATGTGATGCCGTTACCGGAAGACCGCATGGTGGTGAGCCGCGAATTTTTTGAAGATAAAATTACGATGACCTTAGGCGGCCGGGCGGCCGAAGAGATTTTCTTTGGACGAATCACGACTGGCGCATCCAGCGATTTGCAACAAGCGACACGCATGGCACGCGCCATGATTATGGAATACGGCATGTCGGATGTATTGGGATTACCCACATACAGCAGCGGTGGCAGCAATCCATTCTTAGGCCGCCAAATGGCCTATCTTGGCAACCAGCGCAATTATAGCGAAGAAGCGGCACGGATTATTGATTCTGAAGTTAAAAAAATTCTAGAATCTGGCTATGAAAAGGCACTAGAGATCATTCGTGAGAATCCGGACAAACTGATGAGTCTAGCAAAGACTTTGCTCGATATGGAAACATTGGATCGGACTGTCTTTGAGGATTTGATGACCGATGTACCTACTGACTCATCATTGGCGATGGCTTAAGACGGCTTTCTAAAAAAAGTATACGCAGGCAAAAAGGCACGGAGTGGACAAATATGCAATCCGATTGCATATTTGTCCACTCCGTGTTATGCTGTACTCAAGTTACCGCCTAGGTTGACAAATTGGGTAACTACTCAGGCTCTCTGGTATTGTAGCCAAGTTTCTAACTTGTCATTCCTGCCTTCGCAAGAATGACACCTGAGTAGTTAGCAAATTGGGTAAGTTACAAGCCGACGCGACTTACCATTTATCATGCAGATATGATTATTGAACGCACGCTCAAAAAAAAGCTGATTCGTTTAGCCCAGAAATTTCCCGTCATCACCGTGACAGGACCGCGTCAATCTGGCAAAACGACTTTGGTTAAAGCGGCCTTCCCCTCACTCCCCTACATCTCATTAGAAGAGCCTGACCTGCGCCAAATCGCGCTCACCGATCCGCGCGGCTTTCTATCCAATTTCAGCGATGGTGCCATTTTAGATGAGGCGCAACGGGTTCCAAAGCTATTTTCCTACATCCAATCGCTCGTAGACAGCGACCGCAATGTCCAATTTATCCTTTCTGGTTCGTCTAATTTTTTGCTCATGGAAAAAATCGGGCAAACGCTTGCTGGGCGCAGCGGTATCCTCCATTTGCTCCCTTTTTCCCTGCCAGAGTTAAGAAATGGTAATTATCCTGTTGAGCAGTATGAACAATTGATTTTTACCGGCCAATATCCCCGTATATATGATTGGGATATTCCACCGACTGACTTTTATCCTTCCTATATTCAAACGTATGTGGAAAGGGATGTGCGGTTGATCAAAAATATCGAAAATTTGAATCGTTTTATTCAATTTATTCAACTTTGTGCGGGGCGCATCGGGCAATTGCTCAATTTTAATAGTTTGGCAAATGATGCCGGCATCAGTCCCAATACGGCCAGAGCGTGGTTTTCGCTTCTGGAAACGTCCTATATCGCGTACCGATTGAATCCGCATCATCGGAATTTCAATAAACGGTTGGTCAAATCACCCAAATTATATTTCTATGACACGGGGGCGGCGTGTTCTTTGCTTGGTATTCAGAGCGCGGAACAGGTCACTTCTCACTTTTTGCGCGGGGGATTGTTTGAGAATTTAATCGTCAATGAGTTTGTCAAGCGGGCGTTTAATCAAGGTCAACGCCGCTATCCTCATTTTTGGCGCGATAGGCGGGGACGAGAGATTGATTGTTTGTTGACAGATGGGGAGAGGATGACGGCCGTTGAAATTAAGTCTGGCAAAACGATCAGTGCCAGCTATTTCCGTAATATCAACTATTGGATGACCCTCGCCCAAGGTGAACATGCAGATGGATATGTCGTCTATGGCGGTGATAAATCGCTGCAAATGAGCGACGGCCGTTTAGTCAGTTGGAAAGAGTTAGACCTTATCGGATTTGATGCATGATATTCTCAATATCGTTTCGTGAGGAGGATGGGACGCAGATTTTTAGTACCTTATCAGTGATATTCTTGTACCATGTACAAGAAATTGTCCGTAGATTTCGCCGATTAGCGCAGATTGAATGTTTTTATCTGCGTCAATCGGCGAAGTCTGCAGATCATTCTTTTCTGGTTTATCCAGATTAGGATTTATAGGATAGACGCTGATAGAATGAGGGGGATTTGCACGTTATTCTTTAGGAACGAGGATTTATTTAACTACCAAAGTTGTCATTCCCGCCCCCACCTTCATGTGTGGCCAAGGTGACAGGCACTTGCCAAGTGCCTGTCACCTGAAAGTCCAAAGTTAAAAACGAACCTTCCCTTAGTCCACCAACGCTACAGGATCACAAATGGATGAGTTATACACAACAAGTTTAGAGATTATTCGCTGGTTGCAGAGTAATTATCCGCAGTTGACGGGGTTTATGACGGCCGTTTCCTTTTTTGGCAGCGAGAATTTCTATCTTCTGATTATGCCCTTGATATATTGGTGCGTGGATAAGCGGCTGGGGCGGTATGTCGGCTATCTTTTTGTCATCAGTCTGCTCATTAATGCAGAGTTGAAACATCTTATACGCGCCCCGCGCCCCTTTTGGCACGATCCGACCATCGCAGCGCACGGTTCGGGCGAGCAGGAAATCGCCCATCAATACGGGTTTCCTAGCGGACATACACAGAATACGGCCGTTTTACTCCTCTTTTTTGCCTCTTGGGTACAAAAAGGGTGGGTTTGGGCAGCGGCGATCAGCGCTACCGGCTTGATGATGCTTAGTCGGCTCTATTTAGGGTTGCACTTTTTGCGCGATTTGGCGGGCGGGCTATTGGTCGCCTTCATCATTTTACTCTTCTATTGGATATGGAAACGGTTTATCGTCAGCCGCGTCCGCAAACAGATTTTGGGACAGCGGCTTTTGTGGGCAACCATTCCCCCCACCCTTTTGCTCATCATCTACGCTGCTGCGCTCTATCTTTTGGGCGAACCAGAGACGGCCGTTTCGTGGAACAGTTTCATACCAGCCGCAGAGCTGGAAGGAGCTAAAACATTCGCCCTCGCCTTTGGCGCATTTTTTGGCTGGGCAATCGGCACTTTATTTGAAGCGCGGGATGTGCGTTTTCAATCTGGGCGGGTATGGTGGCAGCGCGTCTTGCGCTTTATCATCGGGATTATCGGGATGCTTCTCTTTTGGCGCGGGCTGGCACTCCTTTTCCCAACAGAACCGACATGGCTGATGCTCATCTTCCGTACTGTTCGTTACTTCTTCACCGTCTTTTGGGTCGCCTATCTCGCTCCGATGCTGTTTGTTCGTCTCAATTTAGCTGACGCTGATCCTAAGCCGGAAATCAGTATCAAATCGTGGGGAGTGTGAATTTTTTGAGGGAACAGGACGCAGATTTTCAGGATTTTTAGGATGAACGCGAATTTTCTTTTTTATCCGCGTTTATCCGTGAGATCCGCCTTATCCGCGTTCCATTCATGATGATCTACTCGCCTGTAACAGCAGACGCGGGCTGGATTCTGTGAATGGTGTGCCGTCATAATCTCCACTCATTTTTGTCAGCGCAAAGCCTAATTCCTGCAAAATTGTCTCCCATTGATGGGGGAAATGGTAATGGTACTGCTCATCGTTGATGGTGGAGCGGGGTATACGGCCGTTTGCGGCCACACGCTCATAAATCCAATGAATATGCAGCGTCTGGGTAGCCTCATCCAGCCAATTGCTGGATGATTGCACGATTTTATCCCCATTTTGGGGATCAATAAGCTCTTGTTCGGGGAGTGGATGGGGTTCGTCGGGCGTGACGGCGAGGATGATGGGGTTGATGAGGTCTATGTAGAGCGTGCCGCCCTCCCGCAAGCCCCTTCTCACCTCTGCCAATGTCTGCCGCAAATCGGCCGTTTGCAGGTGCATAAAGGTGTTATTCAAGGCAATGGCAAGTCCAAACGCATGATCAAAAGTGAATGCACGCATATCTGCGTTGACAAGCGTGATCCTGCGCTGAATGGCGGCTGGCTCTGTCTGCAAGTGCGCCCGCGCCCGCGACAACATCGCTGGTGAATTATCCAAGCCGACGACAGTAAAGCCTGCCCGCGCCAACGGCCATATCGCCCGCCCTGTGCCGCATCCCAAAAGCAGTAGTTCCCCTTCATCTGGCGCGAAGTTGTTGAGCAGGCAGGTCACATCGTCGATTAAATCGGCATGTATTAAATCATAATAGAGGGCAATATCTTCGTACATACAGTGGATGCTTATTTTATGAAAATAGGGAGATAAACAAAATAATTCCTGTTAATTGCGTAATAGGTGTTGTTGTTGTTCTTAACGGCCGTTTCCCCCGAATTATCCCCATCTGTCGCCAACAGCCAAAATGTGAACCGCTTTTCTTGTGCAGGGATGGCAAAAGCCCATATCCCATTCCCGTCCACGCTCGGTCTTGTGCCGATAATCGTATGCTGATTGTATGGAGCAGCGTCTCCATAATGAAGTGTGGCGGTGAGAACGCCATGCCCGTTAATGGTATCACTGATCCAGTATATGCGGATAGATCAACCCGTTCAACAGTATCTCCATTATCACGATAATAATAAAGTTCATAACGTGTCACATTATTATTCGCTGGGTCATAAGAAAATGGGGCTGAGCATTCACCAAAATGCGATTCTAAGCGGAGAAACCATACAGGATTGATCATCTCTGCTGTGACGCTGAGACCGTTTAAGTTTCCACCAATCACATCACTTTCTACTGTATCTATGAAAGCATTATCGAACAACGCAGGGTTCCACTCTGCTGTTGCCTTTTCTGTAGATGGGTATCCAAGAGCAACGGCCGTTTCCGTATGTGTAATAATAGCATAGTTGCCGTTGCTCCTATCCGTCCAAGAATCTGGATCGAGCAGTTCAATCCGCAATATATCATGAGCAGCCATATACTCAGAAGGAATTCTAATACGATAGGTGTATGTATAAATACCTGGCTCCCACAGGCTGGTCAAAGGAGAAAATGGATCGCCGAAACTGGTGCAATTATCAGGGCCAATTACCGATTGGTACATTGTCGTCACCGCACCATCGGTACGAGAGCCAATATATATGTCAGCAAAGGATGGGGCTGTATTGGTGACGGGGCAGTGGGGGAATGGGCGGCTGATTCTGGCAATGAAGCGGCTTCGGCCGTTCCATTTTGCATAAAAGTCAAGCTGATAAACAACAAGATCGTTGTGATCGTAAAAATAAATGGGATAAGGTAACGGCCGTTTTTCCGCTCTACTCTACTCTGGTTCATACTTCTCCTCCTAATATCTTGTCTAAAAAGGGGTCTTGGGGACGCATATTTCAGACAGCTTTAACTTTTTGCTTGCTAACGCGACGTGAGGTGTATTGTATGGCTCTACTGAAAAAAGGCTGTTCAGGGTAAAAGTTCAACTTTTCTTCTCGTTAAGGAAAAATTGTATCTTCTCAATAAATCGTGAACAAGACTTGACAAATTTCATCAGCACTTTATTTTACACGAGTATCATTAGGAAAATTTGTCAAGTCTCCCCAGAATACTGAGAAGATACGAAAAATTGACATAATTCAACATGGTGAAAATCGTCTTTACAATTATTGCGTGATTGGGCGACCATAAAAGGGGCGGGCACAAAGTGTAAAGATCATTTCATATAAAATGAACCATGTCGAAAAGTTAGACTTTTTTCAACGAACTTCATTGGCATGGCTCTGTAAATGCGCCCTATTTTACAGCTAATGCGGCACCGATGATACCAGCGTGATTACGCATTTCAGCAGGTAGGATCGGTATACCTATATTAATATATTTATTGAATTTATGGAATTTTCTGCTCACGCCGCCGCCAATAATCAATAAATCGGGCGAAAAATAGCGTTCGATAGCGTGAAAGTACGCATTCAATCGTTTGCCCCACGCTTTCCAGCTTAGCCCTTCCCTTTTACGCGCACTGGACGCTGCCCATTTTTCAGCGTCGGCGGCAATATCGTATAGAGCGATATGGCCGAGTTCAAGATTGGGGACGATACTGCCGTTGACAAACATACAACTCCCAATCCCCGTCCCCAATGTAAAAATCATCACCGTTTTATCAGAATGCTCGCGCCCGGCACCGAATTTCATTTCTGCAATGCCAGCCACATCGGCATCGTTAAGCATCGTTGTGGGGCAGCCTGTCACACGCTCAAACTCAGCTTCGGCTAAATAGTTGATCCAGCCGTCATCCACATTGGCGGCACTGCGAACCACGCCATGCCGCACAACGGCAGGAAAACCGACCCCAATCTCCCCTTCATATTCAAAATGGGTGATTAGCTTCTTAACGACGGAGAGAACGGCCGTTGGTGTGGCTGGCTGCGGGGTCAACATGCGTAACCGCTCGGTCAGCATTTCGCCCGTGTCCACATCAACCATCGCCCCTTTTATGCCCGTGCCGCCTATATCAATTCCTAAAATTTCGTTCATACAAATTCAATTCCCCATCTTTTGATGCAATAACGGCCGTTGCCGCCATATTCAAAAACAGTCCATGCTCGACTACGCCGGGCTGCTGCCGAATTTTTTCTGCCAAGCTGTACGGATCATCAATCTTACCAAAATGGCAATCAAGGATGATATTGTTCTCATCAGTGATAAACCCTTCACGCTCAATGACCTTTGCTCCCAACGATTGTAAATAGGCGTAGACGGGTTGGCGGGCGAAGGGGATGACTTCGACAGGGATCGGGGCTTTTTCACCCAGATGCTGCACAACTTTGCTGTCATCGCTGATGATGATGAGTTTTTTGGAGGAAACGGCCGTTATCTTTTCGCGTAATAATGCGCCGCCCAACCCTTTAATCAATCCCAAATCAGGAGCGATCTCATCCGCGCCGTCAATGGTCACATCAATGACGGGATGTACATCCAGCGTCGTCAATGGAATGTTCCATTTCTCCGCTTCACGGGCGGTCGCTTCGGAGGTGGGGATGGCGATGATGTTTTGCAAACGGCCGTTTGCCAACAATCGCCCAATCGCCCGCACCATAAAAACGGCCGTGCTGCCCGTCCCTAACCCCAACACCATCCCTGATTCTACATACTCGACCGCCTTTTCGGCCGCCAATCGCTTCAATTCTACTTTTGGTATATCACCGCTCATCAAAAATTCTCCATATGGGAAGAAATGGGACGCAGATTTTGCAGATTAACGCGGATTGAATGTTTTTATCTGCGAAATCTGCGGATCATTCCTTTCTAGTTCATCCTGATACTCTGCGCCATCTGCGTCCCATCCCCTATATTTAAGTTTTACAGGCAAAGTATACCATTTTATAAAATGGACAAGACTTGACAAATTTCATCAGGAAAATTTGTCAAGTCTCCCCAGAATACTAAGAAGATACCCGCACCGCCTCAATCAGTTGGATCACCCCAAAGCCGTGTACGCTGCTGCTCTTGATACGGAACCCTGCCTCGGCAACGGCCGTTTCCGTCTCACGATTAAGATGGCATTCATGCTGTAAGGCAAACCATGGCGGCTGCAGCCAATCGGTCAAGCGGCGGGCGACGGGGTTTTGGCCGCGCACATGTTCAAGAAGAAGCAAACGGCCGTTTGGCCGTAACACCCGTTGAATCTCAACCAACGCTTTGGCTGGATCGGGAATGGAGCAGAAAACAAGTGCGCCAACGACGGTATCGAATTGATTATCGGCAAACGGCATCTGTTGGGCATCAGCGAGATTGACGGCATACGGGAAGTCCCCATTTTCGCGCTCCATCCCTTTCTGTGCCGCGCCGCGCAGCCGGCCAAGATGGATATCAACGGCCGTTACCCGTTCCACTCCATGGTAATATCGTAAATTCACCCCCGTCCCTACCCCAATCTCCAACACCGACCCCGTAACCTCGCCCAACAATCGACGACGTAACTTACGCAATCCCATATTTTCTAAACCCCACATCCCTTGATCGTACCGTTTTGCCGCCACAGATTCCATATCGCCCCTATTCTCTTTTCTCTCTTGCAATCTTACCTATCATGCTTTATCATCCCAGTAGAATGACAGAAATCGCAGGGTAAATTTGCATAGTTCCCTGCATAGTACGGAGATTTTATGAGCGAAACTGATACATTGCCAATTAGTGCCGATCTTCTTGAGATTTTACGCTGTCCAGTGGCAGTACAATCGGATGAATATGGTGATGATCCCGGCCGTTTAGAACTTGTTCACAACAGTTGGCTTGTATGTGCCGATTCAGGTTACAAATACCCAATTCGTGATGGTATTCCCGTCATGTTGATAGAAGAAGGGGAGAAATGGAAAGAGACGGCCGTTGCCGATCTCCCCGTCCCCCCGTCAGCCTAACAAGCTAGAGAAAGCTGAGAGCAGCACATCTACCGCCATCTCTAGCTTCATAATTTGTAACTACTAACGCTCCCTAAAAAATAGTTCAATTTCTTAGCCGTATAGATCATTTACCCAAAGAAAAATTGAAGCAATTTTGTAGATGCCTAGGTAGTTACCATAATTTATTATGACCACTATCCTGCAAATTGAAGATATACTCGCTAACAAAATTCTTGTTGAGCGTACATTGGAGCCGCACGGTTATACCCTGCTGTACGCCCCTGACGGCCAAAGCGGTCTTGCATTAGCAAAATCCGCTTCACCGGATTTGATTTTAGTAGATATTGGGTTGCCCGACATTGATGGGCAAACTGTATTCACTTTCATCAGACAAGACAAAACACTTGACCATGTACCGATTATCGCCATCACCGCATGGCCGCCCGACATGGCAGCAGAAATGATAACGCGCTATGGGTTCGACGGCCTCATCAGTAAACCCATAGATGTAAAAACATTCCCTGATCAAATCGCACAATTTTTAGCTCAATAATTCATTAGCACGGTGAGACATCACACAGCATTTAGAAAATCTGTCGTATGTCTCGCTGTGTAGCCGCAGTCTATATGAAAGTTCTACCAGCAAGCCAATTTACTTTTGAGCAGGCAACAGAAGCGTACAATTTAGGACGTATTGATTATCTCGTTCCTATGCCAATGAGCGTCGCCCGCCTGCAAGAATATGCAGACAAATATGATGTAGACATCAATCACTCCTTTATCAGCCTTGATAAGGAGGATAATCCCAGTGGATTGTTGATGCTCGGCATACGTGAAAAGCGTACATGGATCACACGATTAGGTGTTGGGCCAAACGGCCGTCGGCAAGGCGCAGGTCAAGGCTTGATGAGTGCCGCCATTGATCGCTCCTATGAATTAGGAGCCGAACATCTATGGCTGGAAGTGATCAAAAACAACGATCCTGCCCATCGGCTGTTCACCCGAAACGGATTCACCCAGACACGAGAGCTGATCGTTTCCCGTCGTGCGCCCGCACCGATGAACTTAGAAGTCCATAATATAGCGACCGCTTCCCTTTTGAACCGCTCCCAAATGCGTGATCTTTTCACCCGCCGCCGCCTGCGTGCCAATTGGCTCAACCAAACGGAATCCCTCCTAAACATCGCTGGCCTTTCTGGGTTGATGGTAGAGCTAAAGGATGGATCACGCGGATGGGTTGTCTATCACGTAGGCATGTATAAATTAGACAATATCGTCGTGGAAGTATTGGAAGGGGATTTAGCAGAAGTGACAACGGCCGTTCTCTCCGCCCTTCACAACCATCACCCCAACCGTGACTCCTCCGCCGCCAACCTGCCCGAAGATGAGCAGTGGGAAGGGTTCAAAAGGGCTGGTTACTACGACTCCTTCCGTCGTATTGAGATGGTCAAACCCTTAACTTAGGGAAAACTCGTAAATAACTGTGGCCAAGGTGACAGGCACTTGCCAAGTGCCTGTCACCTGAAAGTCCAAAGTTAAAAACGAACCTTCCCTTAATATAGATTGACCTAAATTTTGGCATGGTTCGTTTTGCATGAAACGATCTTTACACATTTCAGGGCAACCCAGCAGGTCGCCCCTGCCATTATTTCCCCTGTAGGGGTGACCCGCTGGGTCACCCTCTATACAAAAATAGAAAATTTAGCGGCATACGTATAGAAAGTCTAACTTCTTTGAGAGGTTGGGCTTTTTTTGTATCCAAGACTTGACAAATTTCATCAGCACTTTATTTTACACGAGTATTATTAGAAAAATTTGTCAAGTCTCCCCAGAATACTGAGAAGATACTCAATATGAAAGAAAAACTGGCTGAAAAAGAATCCATATTCTGGTCACGAGCAGCAATACGGAACGCGTTGGCTATATTTGTCATCCTGCGTATCTTTTTCTCTATATGGGGCTTCACCATCATTACCATCAGCCCTCCGCATGAAGATGACTTACGCCTAAACGTCATCGGGCAAAGGCTGGGGCTTCCCGCCTTTGAAGAAGGGTGGAAAGGGGTGTTGCTCGCTCCATGGCAACGATTTGATGGAATGCGCTATACGCGCATCGCGGCCGAAGGGTACACACATGAAGCTGATTCTGCCTTTATGCCATTATATCCATTAGGTATACGGCTTCTTGGAAAACCATTTGGCGGCACACATGCCGCCCATCTTGTATCAGGGATATTTATTTCTAACCTCGCTTGCCTCGCTCTTTTTATTTTACTGTACCGAGTCACAGAGTTGGAAATAGGGACATCTTATGCCCGTCGCACGCTCATTTATCTCGCCATTTTTCCTACCAGCTTTTTCTTGATAGCACCGTATTCAGAATCTTTATTTATACTATTGACATTGGCCTCGTTATGGTCAGGACGAAACGGCCGTTTCCAATTAGCAGGCGTTCTCGGTTTTTTCGCTTCGCAGACACGGCTGATGGGATGGATACTCGTCGTCCCCCTCGCCTATGAATGTTGGCAGCAACGGTTAAACAACGGCCGTTGGCGCACAATATACTCATGGAAATTTTTGAGCAGCGCATTTTTCATCCTCCTGCCCGGATTGGGAATGCTTTCTTTCCTCATCTATCGCCAAGCAGCAGGATTACCACCATTAGACCAACTGTACAATAGATATTGGCAGCAAGGAATCGGATTTCCAGGCGTGGATATATGGCACGCTGTTCAAGCTGCATTTTTTGGCATGGGCGCACGAGCAGGCTCTCCCAGCGTATTGCTAGACTTAGGCATAACCTTTCTACTGCTCATCACCACCGCAGCATCTTTTCACTATCTACCCCGCTTTTGGGGGATATACGCCATTCTCATGCTTTTCTTCATCTTATTACCAACCTCATTGATAAAGCCGCTCTACTCCTTTTCCAGATACGCGCTTCCTTTTTTCACCCTATTCTTTATAATGGGAATAATGGGCAAACGGCCGTTAATCAACCGTCTCATCCTATATCCATCCTTCATTCTACTGCTCTTATTCAGCGCGATATTTTTCATGTGGGGCTTCGTAGCATAAAGAATCCACAACCCCCTTTAACCATAAGATAAATTATGTCAACACTTTCCCCCTCCATAATCGCCGAAGCCGCCGAGCGGCTGGACGGCATTGTCAACAAAACCCCCGTTATGACCTCACGAACGCTGAATCAACGGGCTGGATGTGATATTTTCTTGAAATGTGAAAATTTCCAGCGCATTGGCGCGTTCAAATTTCGTGGCGCGTATAATGCAATCAGCCAATTGAGTGCGGAAGCGAAAGCGGCTGGCATCGTCACATTTTCCAGCGGCAACCACGCGCAGGGAGTGGCGTTGGCCGCCCAACTGCTGGGCGTGCAGGCGACCATCGTCATGCCCGATAATTCACCAGCCATCAAGGTGGAAGCGACGGCCGGATATGGAGCAAATATCATCCGTTGCAAAGCGGTTGACCGCGAAAAAACGACCGACGACTTAATCGCCAAACATGGGTATACCTTCATCCATCCGTATGATAATGATCATGTTATTGCGGGACAGGGAACGGCCGTTTACGAGCTTATCCAAGAAGTCGGCCAACTTGACTACCTCTTCGCCCCTGTCGGCGGCGGCGGGCTGATGAGCGGGTCTGCCTTAGCAGCGGCAGCCTTATCCCCCGATTGCCAAGTTGTCGGCGTGGAGCCAGAGACGGGGGATGATGCGGGGCAATCATGGCGGAATGGTGCTGTCTGCGTATTAGAGGACGTGCCAGACAGTATCGCCGACGGACTGCGAACGCGCTATATAGGAGAACGCAATTTCCGTGTGATACAGAACTATGTGGATGATATGCTCACCGTCAGCGATGAAGAGATCATGGAAACTGTCCGCTTTTTATGGGAGCGGTTGAAAATCATCGTGGAACCGAGCGCGGCAACGGCCGTTGCCCCCCTTTTACACGGAAAATATGAAGCCGTCAAAGGGAAAAAAGTAGGGATCGTACTCAGCGGCGGCAATGTAGACATCACCGCCATAACAGAGCTTTGGCGCACAGCCTCCACAGCCGCAAACAGCGTCACGCTAACAGAACAGAAGATTGAACAAGAGCCAGACCTCCCTCGCATCCTCGTTTGCGGCAAGATGAATAAGGAAGCACTGGCGATTTTGCATGAAACGGGGACAGTAGATATTTGCGGCAACACGGCCGTCATGCAAGCAACTATCCAGCAGTATCAAGCGGTCATCGTTGGGCGGGATACACGTTTAAGCAGCGATTTGATCGGGGACGGGATTAGTTTGCGGGCAATTGGCAGTTTGACATCGCGGCTGGATCATATCAATGTGATGACGGCGCGGCGGCTGGGGGTTGAGGTCTGTTACGCGCCCGGCGTAAATGCGATGGCTATTGCCGAGCATACGATTGGGCG
>WFSA01000308.1 GCA_015486215.1 Anaerolineae bacterium
ACCCCCGAAGGGGTGCGGAATCTTGACTTGGGGGTAATTTAAATTCGTGGGCGGCCTAAACAAAGGTAGAAAATGGACATTTTGACACAAGTTGACCAACTAAAAGCCGAAATTGACGCATTGCGCCCGATTGATGAAGCGCAAGAGCGGCAAATCATGCAAAAATTCCGCTTGGAATGGACGTATCACTCCAATGCGATTGAGGGGAATTCGTTGACCTTTGGGGAGACGAAGGCGTTTTTATTGCATGGGATCACGGCCGCAGGACGGCCGTTTCGGGATTATCTCGAAATGCGCGGCCATCACCAAGCGATTGATGCACTATTAGCCATCATCCGCCAGCAAGAGCCGCTGACGGAAAGTACCATCCGTGAATTGCATAAAATCATCCTAGTCGAGCCATACGATATGCCCGCACAGACCGCCAGCGGACAACAGACAACACGGCGCATCACACCCGGCAATTACAAAACAATGCCCAATCATGTGCAAACCAGCACAGGCGAAATGCACTACTACGCCTCCCCTGAAGAAACACCTGCGCGGATGGCTGAATTGCTGGCGTGGTATCGGCAAGCCGATTTTCATCCGTTGATTATGGCAGCGACTTTCCATTACCGCTTTGTGGAAATCCATCCATTTGATGATGGAAACGGCCGTTTAGCCCGCCTGTTGATGAATTTAATCCTGATGCAATCAGGGTTTCCCCCACTTGTCATTCGCACTGACACAAAAAGAGAGTACCTAATCGCCTTAGAGGAGGTTGACGCAAGCAATAACATAGAGCCATTTACCATTTTACTCGGTGATGTCCTGTTGCAATCAATGAAACTGTATTTGCGCGGCGCACGAGGCGAAAGTTTGAAAAATCTGGATGATTTGGATAAACAGTTAGCTTTGTTGGAAGATAAAATGCAGGGGCAGAAAATGGCAAAGCAGCCAGAAAAAGCGTGGCTGACGGATGATTTTAAGGCGTATATCTTTATGCCGTTTTTTACAACATTATCTTCGCAATTAGACAAGTTTTCCAAATTTTTTGAAATAAACCGTGTCACCCCTTCCATCCATACTTTTCTAAAACAGATAAATCTTAATGAACAGCACGAAATTCAAAGTAGGTGGCAAGGGTTCATCAGTGATAACCGATACAGTTTGCTGCTGATCATACGGGTACGCTTAGATAATGAAGCGTTTTCGATCAACTATATTATTGGCAATAATGGTGACACCATCAATTTTCACGATGATCACACACTGCTAAACGGCCGTTATGGCCACATCCCCACCGAACAAGAGATAGAAACGGCCGTTAATACCATCACCAACGACATCTATCAACTAATCGAACAAAAAGTAAATTCTAACAACTAAGGAAAATTGTCAATTGTTAATTGACCATTGATCATTGACAATTTTCCCTCGACAGAGGGAACATGGGTTTTATACTCGACGGACTAGACACAGAAGATTACGACCGCCAATACAGCGACGGCGAACTGCTCAAGCGCATTGGCGCGTATTTTGTGCCGTATCGGAATAAAATGATATTCGTCGGCTTGATGATCACCTTGAACTCATTGGCTGGCACGGGCGGCCCCGTTCTTATCGCCAAATCGGTTGATCTTATTCAAGAAGATGCCAACGTGGGGACGATGGCGATGCTGGCTTTAGGCGTGACCTTACTGGGCGCGTCGGCGTGGGGATTTAACTTTTTGCGCCAATACTTTTCGGCGCATATCATCGGCAATGCCGTTTTACACCTGCGGAAAGATGTCTTTTCAGCCGCCATCGACCATGATTTATCCTTCTATAACGAGCATCCGTCAGGCAAAATCGTCAGCCGCATCACCTCAGATACACAGGATTTTGCATCCGTCGCCGAACTGTCGATGAATTTGATCAGCCAATCGCTGCTGGTCATCATTTTGACGGCGTGGCTGCTCACCATCAGCGTGCCATTGACCTTGATCATGATCGGCATGACCCCCATCGCGGTGGGGATTGCACTCAGTTTTCGCAAAGTGGCGCGGGAGGCAACACAGAATGCACGACGCATAACGGCCGTTATCAACGCCCAAATCCAAGAATCCATCAGCGGCATCGTCGTTGCCAAAAGTTTTCGACAAGAACATGCGATTTATGACACCTTCGACGGCAATAATCGGCAAGCGTACCGCATCGGCTTACGGCGTGGTCTTGTGCTGGTCACCATTTTCCCCATCATGTCATTTTCTGCGGGGGTAGGAACGGCCGTTTTGCTCTACTTCGGCGGTCTCGCCACCTTACCCCACAGTTGGATCGGTCGATTAAGCATCGTATCGACAGGGGAATGGTATCTTTTCATGCAGGCTGTCCGTTACTTTTGGTTTCCCATGATGGGCATCGCCTCATTTTGGAGTCAATTTCAAGACAGTCTCGCCGCCGCCGAGCGCGTTTTTGCCCTTGTGGACACAAAGCCAAAAGTGAAACAGACGGGAAATGAGACGGTTGATGGGTTAAACGGCCGTCTTCAATTCCAGCAAATACATTTCAGCTATACCGACAAAGAAATCGTCCTGCCCGATTTCTCGCTGGATATAGCCGCTGGCGAAACCATCGCCCTTGTGGGGCATACGGGCGCGGGCAAAAGCAGCATCGCCAATCTGCTCACCCGCTTTTACGAATACCAAGAAGGGCAGATTTTGATTGATGGGCGCGATGTTCGCAGCCTCAATTTGGGGCAATATCGGCAACAAATCGGACTCGTTCCCCAATCCCCCTTCCTCTTTTCAGGCAGCGTACGCGACAATATCCGTTACGGCAAACCATCCGCCGATGACAAAGCTGTCCGCGCCGCCGCGATGCAGATTGGGCGCGGCGAATGGCTGAACACGCTCGCCAACGGGCTGGACAGCGATGTGGGCGAGCGGGGGACGCACCTTTCGATGGGACAGCGGCAACTCGTCGCCCTCACCCGCGTGCTATTGGCCGACCCCGCCATTTTCATCCTCGATGAGGCAACAGCAAGCATTGACCCATTCACCGAAACACAAATTCAAGAGGGATTAGACATCGTGATGGCAAATCGCACGGCGATCATCATCGCCCATCGGCTCTCAACGGTGCGCCACGCCGACAGAATCATCGTGCTGGGCGACGGCAAAATTTTGGAAGAGGGATCGCACGACGGATTGATGGAGAAAAACGGCCGTTATGCCGACCTCTACAACACTTATTTTCGTCATCAATCATGGGAATATATCGAAGCGATGGGCGCGATGGGCGGAGCAATGAACAATGAATAATGTATCTTCTCAGTATTTCGGGGAGACTTGACAAATTTTCCTAATGATACTCGTGTAAAATAAAGTGCTGATGAAATTTGTCAAGTCTTGTCCACGATTTATTGAGAAGATACTTACTGAATAATAAATAAGTGGCGATGAGTAATGAATAAATGGGTATTGCCATCGCCATTTTTAGCGAAGTGGCTTATTATTCCGCTTTTGTGGGGGTGGGATGGAAATGAGTTTTGACGAAGGTCACTAAAGAATGAGGGGGGATGGTCATCCCTTCGCCCATTATCATTCCCGCGCAGGCGGGAATCCATACTTCCCTGAAAGGTGGATTCCCGTCTGCACGGGAATGACACGCATGGGGTGGTCGAAACGATGGCCAACCCCGAATGAGGGTTTTATAACTTAGGAAAATATGCTCCGTCGATCATATAGATTTGTGCAGATTATCAGAAAAAATCTGCGTAATCTGCGGATAATAAATTTCTGGTTTTACCCTAAATCGTAATGTACTTATCAACGAACAGATCTGTTTTCTCAACGACGAAAAATAACACTGTCGCGGCGTGGCTGGCGGCTGCCGTTGCCGCGTCCATCGCCGGCTGGCAATATTGGCCGACGATACATCCGGGCGCGGGGCCGGCTCGATATCTTGATTCGATTCAATACCAAACGGCCGTTGCCACCTTAGGCATCCCCCACCCGCCCGGATACCCGTTCTACATCCTCATCGGCAAACTGTTTACGCTGCTTCCCGGCATCGGGCGACTGGCTCCATTTGGCGATACTATCGCCTATCGGCTCGGCATCTTCTCGACCGCCGCCGCCGTGCTGACCGTGTTTATCACCGTCATATTTATCTATCGCTTAACCAATAATGTGGGCGTTGCCTTTTTTGGCGGCCTCATCTTAGCGGGCGGGCGCGGCTTCTGGATTCCAGCCACCTATGTCGAACTCTATCCACTCTACACCCTGATGGTGACAAGTTGGATGTTATTGATGGTCATCTGGCGACAGACAGGCAAGAGTAGCTGCTATTTTGCGGGAACGGCCGTGTACGCCCTCAGTTTCGGTGTCAACGTCCCCGCCATCATCCTGCTGCCCGCGTGGCTGTGGATGGTACTCATCACCGATCATCAAATGTTGACCCGATGGAAAAATTTATGGAAAACGGCCGTTATCGTCCTCCTCGCCGCCCTACAATTCATCTACGTCCCTCTCCGTGCGCTCATCTTTGGACCGCCCAATTTTTGCAACTTCTGCCCGCAAACATGGAGCGGCATCCCCGCCTTCTTGACAGGCGAAATTTGGCGCGATCAACATATCGTTTTTAGCTTAGAGCCGCAGCATTGGCTGCAACGCTGGGGCGAAACAGGCGGCGAAATGATGCTCCAATTTTGGCCGCTCTGGCTGATGATTGGCGGTATCGGCTTTTGGCAATTGTGGAAAAAAAATCAACAGATTGCCAGCTTCATCACTATCGCATTGGCTGGATTATGGTTTTTCGTCATCACCTATCGCGTGGTCGATTGGGTTGACTTTTTGCTCCCGCTCCTGCCTATTTTCACGCTGTTCATCGGCGTGGGGATGGCAGAAATATGGGGAACAATACAGAAGAATAACGGCCGTCGTGCCATTTTCGCCCCCGTTTTCGCCGTCATTCTCACCATCCTGCTCATCACCGCCACCTTCCGCCACAGCCATGAGATCGCAGTCAAATTTATAGAAGGCAATGGCAGCATGACCGCGCATTGGGCGGCACGCAGTCTGCTCAGCCAAATGGAAGAAGATGCTTGGCTACTCGCCCCGCCAACGACAACGGATGGCTTTAACCAGACATGGATTGTCCGCTATGTTGCATGGGCAGAGGATGCGAATTTTCCCGAATTTACGTTGATCTATCCCCCGCGCATCAATGATTTATTGCAAACGCCCGGCCCCAAACCAGGCTATCTTTCGTGGGAAGATGCGGAGGGTGACTTATCCAATCATCCGCTCTATGTGTTGGAATTGAATGATGAGCGGCTGGAGAAGTATGGATTACGGCCGTTGCACGACGAGAACGGCTGGCCTGTTGGCTACCAAATCATCGGAGAACAAACAGCCAACGGCTTCACCCCATGGATATCCGCCGCCCGCTTCGCTGAAATCGAAGACCAACTCATCCTGCCATAAAAGCTGGATCGTAGGTCAATTTTGTAAAATTGACCGTGTAATTTTACAAAATTGCACTACCTTATTTTACCATACTAGAATCAGAGGACAGCGACAGGTACAAGGGGAGAACACACCCCTCCATCTCTATCTCACCCCTCTATCTCACAGGAGAACTTATGCAGTATCGTCCAACCGCTTTAATCATCATGGATGGCTGGGGCATTCGTGAAAATGCCGCCGGCAACGCCGTCGTCCTTGCCGACACCCCCAATTATGACCGCTGGAACCGTGACTACGAACGCGCCGTGCTGGATGCGTCGGGCGAACCCGTCGGCCTGCCCGATGGACAGATGGGCAATTCAGAAGTCGGCCATCTCAATTTGGGCGCGGGGCGCATTGTGTATCAAGATTTGACACGCATTAATGTCGCCATTCGGGATGAGAGTTTTAAGAAAACGGCCGCTTTCCAACAAACCATCACTCGTCTGCAACAAAATAGCGGCAAATTGCACCTCGTCGGTCTCTTTGGCGAAGGGGGGGTACACAGCCACAGCGACCATCTATACGCTCTGCTCGACCTCGCCAATGAGAACGGCATTGACCCTATCCTGCACATCATCACCGACGGTCGTGACACCCCCGCCAAAAGCAGCATCACTTTTGCCGCCAAATTAGCGGCGTATCAACAAGAAAAAGCCGTCACCATCGCCTCCGTTTGCGGCCGCTATTACACGATGGATCGGGACAATCGCTGGCCGCGCACGCAGATGGGATACGATGTCATTGCCAAGCACGAAGGGCATGAAGGGCGCACCGCCCCCAACTTGCAAGCCGCTTTGCAACACGCCCACGCCGACGGCGTAACTGATGAGTTCATCCTCCCCGTCGCCCTTGAGTGTGACCGCGATGTGACCGTGCAAGCGGGTGACGCGATCATTTTCTACAATTTCCGCGCCGACAGAATGCGCCAAATCGTGCCGCCGTTCATGTTCGCCGATTTTAACAGTTTTCCCCGCGACTTTATTGAAGATGTCACCATCGTCACCATGACCAATTATGTTGACCGCTTTACGGCTGCCATCGCCTTCCCCGAACAGGAGATCAAAAATGTATTGGCTGAAGTTGTCAGTAACGCCGGTTTGCCCCAATTCCACGCCGCTGAGACGGAAAAGTACGCCCATGTGACCTACTTTTTCAATGGCGGCGGCGAAACGCCGTTCACGGGCGAGACGCGCCACATGCAGCCCTCCCCCAAAGTGGCAACATATGATTTGCAACCTGAGATGAGCGCACGGCCGTTAACCGAAGCTGTCCTCCAGCGCGTCAACAATGCCGATGATGCGTTCATTCTCGTCAACTTTGCCAATCCTGATATGGTGGGACATACAGGCGATTTGGACGCGGCGATCAAAGCGGTGGAGACGGTGGATGAGTGCGCGGGACGACTGGTGCAAGCGATTGTCGCCAAAGGGGGCGCGGCCTGCGTCACCGCCGATCACGGCAATTGTGACCGTATGATCGATTTGGCAACGGGCAATCCACACACCTATCACACCACCCAGCCCGTCGCCTTCTTCGTCATCGGCGTGGACGGCTACCTCAACCTCACCCCGCGCGGCAAACTGGCCGATGTCGCCCCCACCATCTTAGAATTGATGGGCTTGCCCCAACCCGAAGAGATGAACGGGCAAAGTTTGATTTGGAGATGATTGCATTAATTTTACTCGGCATGGTTCATTTTATGCGAAATGATCTTTACAGTCGTTCCGTAGGGGCGACCTTTGTGGTCGCCCAATCACGCAATGATTCACCCTAATTTGAACCATGTCCTATTTTCTTTTTATCTATGTTCATCCGTACAATCAGTGTCTTTTTTTAGGAATTTCAATCGCCTATGGCATAGTCGCCCGACTAATTTCACCAGACTCAGCAACGGCCGTTTCCATCCCCTTAAAAACCTCTCCCATCGCCTC
>WFSA01000309.1 GCA_015486215.1 Anaerolineae bacterium
GGGGATGGAGCAGGGGAGGTGACGGCCGTTGCCTCTCCTATTTTCTCATCGCCCAGCACCAAGCGCACGATCTCATCACGCACAGCTATATTTGTTTCGGTTTCATCGCGCACATAGAAGCGATTGTCGTCAATTGCATACGGCACGTCGCTGCCCGCTTGCACATTGATTCGCACAATTTGTTTCGATTTTGAGGCCAGATTATCAATAATAATCTCTGGATCGGGACTGAACCGGTCAATGGACGCTTTTTCCAGCCGTTCAATCACCGTTTTGTGACTGCGTACGCCGACAGGGGCTTCTTTGGGGTTAGCCGATGCGCCGATGTAAATTGTGCCGCCGTTTCCATTCGCCATCGCGCATACATCTTGCAAAATACGATCCATATTTCCGCCCCGTTTGGCGGCACTGGTATGGAACGACTGGTTGATGGATTCACCCTCTTCACGGGCAAGTTGAACAAAATCAATCGGGTTGGCAGGGCCGCGATACGGCCGTGTTAATGAAAAATCCTTCCCTTTCAACACCGTTGCCAATGCCTCAAAGGACATGTCTGGCAATAACACTTCAGTGATGCGATCGCCGACTCCCAATCGTTTGGATGCGGGCGTTTCGCGCGTCAACACGTGCGCGTCTGACCCTTGAATGCAGCGCATGGGACGGGGATACTCTGGTTTGGAGCCGCTGAAAAAGCGGCGGGTGCTGTAGCGGCTGTTTTTTTCTAAATCGGTCACTTCCAGCAGATGCAAATTGGCATCTTGGGTGTAGGCGATCCGCGTTTGGCCGCCGAAATCGAGGCCGCGCATCGCTATCCCATTTTTGGAGTTGGCGTGTGCGCCGATGACGATGCCGCCCGCTTCGTTGATCACTTTATAGGCGGTCAACACGTCGCTGGTCGCGCCGACAGTTGCGCTCCCGTCCTGCAATAAATCAGGGGGGATGTTGAGCGTGAGCAGGAGATGTTCGAGATAGTTGACGGCCGTTTCTGACGGAAAAATACCTAAAATATGGAAGCCAAATGTCGCCGTAAATTCAAAACCGGGCAAGACTATGATTTTGCCTAATAAGCGGCGGTACTCTGCTAATTGTTTCTCTTCGTGCGCTTCCATCCGTCCGCGTTGTTCCAGCCATAATAGCTGCTCAATCTCTTTTTTCATCGTCGCAAAGCCAGCGACGGTGTTATGGTCGGTGAAGGCGATAATGTCTAAGCCGCGAATTTCGGCTTGGCGTAAAATGTCGAGATAGGTGACATCTTTTTCTATGTAATCGTTGGAGCCGGGTGTATGCAGGTGCAAATCCATCCGTCGCCATTGGCTGGACGGCCGTTTTCCTTGTGATCTGTATCGTTTTGCTCTAGCCATCTGTTCCTCTATCTGATAATAATATATTCAGTTGTGCAACTAATGTGTCAACAGTGAATGGTTTGCACAGGAACATATCGGCTCCAGCCCGCATCACTTCATGCTCTTTGCGATCATCTCCGGAGGCAATGATGCTGATGCAATTAGCGGCCGCAGCCGTGTTGCCTGCGCGTATATCGTATAATAAATCGACCCCTTTTTCGTCACGTGTAAGATGGTAATCAATAATAAACGCGTCTATATTGGGATTAGCCGCTTCATGGGCGGCTTTTATTGTGTCGGCGATGGTGACCGTAAAACCCTCTAATTCTAACAACATTTTTGTCAATGTTGTGTTGGATGGATCATCATCTACGATAATAATATCTGTATTCATATTACTCATTACGACTTCCCAATGCGGCCACGCCGCGAATGAGGCTGATGAGACCAAATATGATTTTTAAGGCATCTGTTGTTTCGATGGCTGGCGGGCCGTCTTGGTTTTCTTCAGTTGTGCGGATGAGGGAGTAGGCGCTGCCTAATCCCAATACCACGCCAAGAATACCGCCGATAACGAGAATTTTCATCTTCCAATTCTCGACCAGTTCTTCTTCAAGGGGGTGTACTTCTGTATTCATTGTGTAACTCCGATACGTTATGTCTTGCAGGCTGTCGAAAAAGTTTGTCACTACTTAACCTGTACAGTGATTTTAGATACGTTTATCTGTGAAATCAGTGTGAGTTGTGAATTGTTTTTTTTCTGACAAACTGCTAAGGGAAGGTTCGTTTTTAACTTTGGACTTTCAGGTGACAGGCACTTGGCAAGTGCCTGTCACCTTGGCCACAGTTATTTACGAGTTTTCCCTAAGGAATGAGGATTTAATAAAACCCGAAACTTTCATCTGTCATTCCCCCATTTTCATGAGGGTAGGCTCTGCGAAGGCAGGAATCCACAGTCTGAAAAATCATGGATTCCCGCCTAAAAGAGTTTACGCTCACGAAGGTGGGAATGACAACTTTGGTAGTTAAATAAATCCTCATTCCTGACGGTTAATAATTGTTTTTATAAAGGTGGAAATATAACTGCTCAAGCCGTGTGAGGCGTTGAGCGGTTTTGTTGATTTTGGGATGACGGCCGTTGTTTTATTGTTGAGCTTGTCGATCAAATTATTGAGTCGCCACAAGAAAATTTGTATACGGCCGTATTTCTGTTTTGGTGTAGAACGGCCGTTATAATAAAAGACGGCAACGCCTGCTAATAAAAGAACGCCCAGTAATATCAAGGGAATGGTCGTCAGCACCACCGAAATATCGGCCAACGCTGAAATAAAAGAGATCGCGTTCTGGCTGCCAACGATAAACATCCCCGCAAATAGGGTGATGACAGTGAGTAAAACAAGGCTGCTAAATATGCCAAACGGGATGTAGACGTATAATCTATTAAAATGGCGCAAAGCGGCCGCCCGTTCCATCTGTTCAGGTGTGGGCAAATAAGCGGGCGGGGCATACCCTGATGCGCGATGATAGGGAGAAACGGCCGTTTTCGGCTCATCTTGATGTGAATTTTGATCGATCATGGCTGGATTATATCACAAGGGGCAAGTTTGCAAGCGTGCAGGTTCGCAAACTCGCACACTTGCATACCTGCTACTTAATCTCAAAACTATGCGTCAACTCCGCTACACCGCGTACCGTTGCCGACACTGAGCAATACTTTTCGTCTGATAATTTGATGGCGCGGGCGACTTTGTCCGCGTCTAGGTCAACGCCTTCTATGATAAAGTGGAGATGAATCTTGGTGAATTGATACGGAGCTTTGTCCGCATTTTCTGCGTTTACTTCAACATACATGCCCGTCAACTGTTGCCGTTGTCGTTCCAAAATCAAAACAACATCGTAAGAAGAGCAGGAAACGAGGCTCATCAATAATAAATCTGACGATTTTAACCCTTTCCACTCCTGCCACTCATCCCCTTTATCCGACCAAGAGCCAGTGACGATGCTATGTCCATAAGAATCACGAGCAATAAATAATTTACTATCGCCGCCTGTCCATTTTAATGCTACTTTACTCATAAAATCTCCATAAGGTGTGTGCAAGCGTGCAACCTTGCCAATTTGCAACCTTGCCCGTTCGTTACTTGCAACTCCCATCTGTTGCTGATAATCGTTCACCATCACTATTGACACATTGGCAATAACGGCCGTTTTCCGCTTCCCCTTCCCATAATAGATAGAAAAGGGAGCTTTCTTGGCAATCCCCATCCATCCCTGTCCAGACAAAGCCGACCCCCTCCGCCTCTTCAGTGTTGAGGAGAAAGGCGCGGGCGTGACGGCCGTTTTCATCCCCAATTTGCAACTCCCCTTTGCCCGCTAAAGCAAATGCAAAAAAAGGAAAACTAATCCCAACCAGCCACAACAGCGTTAATAAGACATACCATACTCGTTTCATAATCGGGAAGATAGAGTGTAGAGATAGAGATAGAGGAAGATGTTTCTCTGTATTTACCCCCTATCTTACGTCTCCATTCTCTATCTCCATTCTCCATTCTCCATTCTCCATTCTCTATCTCTATCTCCATTCTCCATTCTCTATCTCTACACCCTATCTCCCCCCATCGCAGGGATATAGATTTTCGTCGTGTATTCTTTTACCATCCGCTTCATGCTGAACGCGGGGACATTGGTGCGGATCGCTTCGCGCATTATTTTTGCCCAGCCGCGCGGAATGCCGTCACTATCACGGGTATAATAGAGCGGCACAATCTCATCCTCGATGAGTTGATAGAGCGAATTGGCATCGTACTCATCCTGCTCGCGCTCATCATCAAACTGCTTGCCGCCAATCGCCCATCCATTGGCTCCATTGTACCCTTCAGCCCACCAGCCGTCTAAAATACTTAGATTAGGGATGCCGTTCAACGTCGCTTTCATGCCGCTAGTGCCGCTCGCTTCGCGGGGGAGACGGGGCGTATTCAGCCAAACATCCACCCCCTGCGTCAAATACCGCGCCATTTGGATGTCATAATCTTCGATGAACGCCACCCGTCCCCCAAGTTGATTCTCTTTTGCCCAATTATACACTTGCTGAATCAGTGACTTTCCCGGATCATCGGCAGGATGCGATTTGCCCGCAAAAATTAACTGCACGGGGCGATGGGTGTCCAGTAAAATCCGTTTGATGCGCTCAAAATCACGAAAAATGAGCGTCGCTCTTTTGTAGGTGGCGAAGCGGCGGGCAAACCCAATCGTCAGCGCGTCGGGATCGATGAGCATTCCGTTGGTCATCGCTTGGGTGGGGTCAAGCTGCCTTGCAACCCAGCGGCGGCGGGTACGCTCGCGCAGAAAACTTAACAGTTTGTTTTTGAGGATAACGTGCCGCTTCCACAACTTTTTGTCAGAAATATCATCCAATTTACCCCAAATGGCTTCTTGATCGTGCTGTTTGCGCCACTGTTTGCCCAGATATTTCTTGAACAACGCATCATTTTCGCTGGCAACCCATCCCGGCACATGAATGCCATTGGTGATAGGGATGATGGGGATGTTGTCAACGGCCGTATCCGGCCAAATTCCCTGCCACATTTCGCGTGATACTTTAGCGTGCAACGCGCTGACACCATTGATATATTCGGCCGTGTGCATGGCGAGTACCGTCATATTGAACGCCGTCCCCCACGCTTCTTGATGTGCGCCCAAGCTGAGGAACTGCTCGCGGCTGATCCCCATCTCATCCCAAAAGCCGTTGAAATAATTTTCGACCATCTGGAAGTTAAACGTATCATGCCCTGCGGGAACGGGCGTGTGCGTGGTAAAGGCGGCGTGGAATTTCACTTGAGCCAGCGCATCATCATAGGCCATCCCTGCCGCCACTTTTTCGCGGATGAGTTCAAGGGTGAGAAACGCCGAATGCCCTTCATTCATATGCCAGACGGCTGGGTTGATGCCCAATGCCCGCAAGACGCGCACGCCGCCAACGCCGAGCAAAATCTCTTGCCGAATGCGTGTTTCGCGGTCCCCAGAGTAGAGACGGGCGGACAATTCCCGGTCCCATGGGCTATTTTCTTCCACATCGGTGTCCAAAAGATAGAGCGAAATACGCCCGACGCGCACTTGCCACACACGAGCGTACACTTTATGGTCGCCCATCTGCACGCTGATGTTTAGCGGCTCGCCGTTTGCGTCAGCGGCGGGCAGGATGGGGGCTTTGTCCATGTCAAGCTGCTGGTACACTGCCTCTTGCCAACCGTGTGAGGGGATGCGCTGCCGAAAATATCCTTGCGGATACATAAAGCCGACCCCGACAAAAGGCAATTGCAGGTCGCTCGCCTCTTTAGCGTGGTCGCCAGATAAAATGCCCAAGCCGCCAGAGTAGATGGGAAGGGAGCTATGTAGCCCAAATTCAAAGGAGAAGTAGGCGATAGTCTTCTCTTTTTTGGCGGGGTAGGTTGTATTGAACCAACCGTCATTATCTTGCATCTCCTTGTCGAATTTGACCATTACTTTTCGATATTGGCGCAAAAAGGAGGCATCGGCGGCGCGTCTGACTAGTCGGTCAGGGGTGATTTGTTGCAATATTTGAACGGGATTATGTTTTGTGCTGCGCCAAAGGGGGTAATCTAATTGTTTGAATAGTGTGCGTGCTTCTGGTGTCCAACTCCACCACAGATTGTAGGCTAATTCGGGCAGGCGGCTTAATTTTTCAGGTATAGGTTGGGTTGTCGGTATCATGTATTCCTTAAATAGGGGGTTGAGAAGTTATGAGGTTATGGAGTTGCCATACGGCGAAACTTTGAATGTGCTGATTATATGGCGGATTGTAGCATGGAATGGAAAATGGGCATGGTTTTGAGGTGACTGGCATAGGGCGATTGCATATTCCAAATCGCAATGTTAAATCCCCAATTTATACTGTTTTTAACAACCTTATAATTGACATAATATGCGAATTGAGGGAAATTTATGCGTTATGATTGTCGTGATCGTATTTCGTGATCATGAATTAAGGCGAGGTTGCAATCGCCCTAGTATAACTTGGCCTAAGTTCTTAGATGATATACGCCGCCTGTATCGGGAATCGGAATTCCCGATACCTATTTATGGGAGTTACAAATAACATATAAGGACTTCCGCCAGTGTGTACTAGTGACTGTCACTTGCCGAGTGCCTGTCACCTCAAAGTCCAATAAAAAAAGAGGTTTCCATCAGTGGAAACCTCTTCTATTTTGTACCTATGTGCAAAAAACGGCGTGATTACTCTTCGTCAGCAGGGGGAGTACGCAATGTGGTGAGCAAATTGTCGATTTCGCGCCCAGCAGTTTCGCGGCTGCCTAAACCGACAGCGATAGCGAAAGCAAAGCCGACGGAAGCGAGGAAAATGCCAAATGCCAAGTTGATGATGTCAGCACCGATATTGAGCTGTCCCAAGGCGATGATGGCCGAAAAGGCGATGGTGATGATGCGCCCAAGCTGCCCCAGCATGTGAGCATTGGCAACGCCTGTACTGGTGATGACGCTGTAAAGCAGGTTGGCGAGATATAAGCCAATTGCCAAGATGAGCAAGGCGAGCAGGACGTTGGACAGAATGATGATGAATTGTCCTAAAGCGGCGACGAGGAATGCTGAACCGAGCATCTCTGCGGCTGATGTGCTGGCAAACAGCATGATGGCGATGACGATCAAAGAGCCGATCCAATCGGACGGAGTGCGTTCGCTGCCCCATTGCAGCCCCAGTCGTTTGGGAACAGTGTTGAATTCGACCGTTGTCAATAGTTCGCGGACAATTTGGGCGACTACGCGGGCAAAGAAGTAAGCCAAAACGAGGATGACGATGGCACTGAGCAAATTGGGGATCGCGTCGAGAATACCGGTCAACATATCTATTGCCGGCACGGTGATGGTGTCTATGTTTAGTAGTTCCAATGCGCCGATGGAGACGATCAACATCATAAAGATGTAGAGCAGACTGGCGAGCAAGCCAGAAACGGTGCGCTCTTCGCTGAGGCCGAGTTTTTCGCTGTAGCGGTCAATGCCTAATGCGACTAACAGATTGGTGACGATATTACGCACAATTTTGGCGACAAACCAACCGATAAGGGCAAATGCTGCCGCGCCTAATATATTGGGGATGTAGCCAAGTACGGTATTGAAGATGCCTTGAATGGGAGCGGAAAGTGCGTTGAGGCCGAGTGCGTTGAGGATGCCGGGCAGGAAGAAGAGGAAAACAAACCAGAAAACGGCCGTTGCCAATGATTCACTCACCGAAACAGCATTTTCTTCTTCCGTCGCGCCTGAGTTCGCTAATTTGGAATCTAAGCCGACGATTGCTGCGCCGCGTTGAATAAGAAAACGCAACACGGTGGCGATTAACCAAGCGATGGCGATCAGAACGCCAGCCGCTACCACGCGCGGCAGATAAACGGTGGTCAATTGATTTAAGAAAGCGGTTAAGGGGAGGGTGATATTGTCAAATTGAAGCCGCTCTAATGCGCCGACGATGGGGAAAATCATAATCAGCCAAAAGACAACGATGGCGATGATATTTTCTATGGGTAATTTTTCTTGTGTTCTGTCATCTCCACCCAAAGATTTTGCCAAACGATTGTCTATTTCAGCATTATTGAGCAGTTTTCGTACCATATTGGACACAATGCGGGCGATGATGTAACCAATGAGTAAGATGAGCAATGCCCACAAATAATCACCAAGCGGGCCAGTAAAAAATGATTTAACAGTTTCCATGATTCTAGAATACTCCTTGCTGTTAAGCAGTTGATGTGAAAGAAGTGTGAATCCTTTCATAAATTTCTATCTAATAGGAAGATTGTACCACTAGTTAGAGGAGATATGCGAATGAAAAATGAGAGTGGAATGAGTAGGAATTACGGATTTATTGGTCGTACTCTGTCAATCCGTGACGGCCAAAGGTGAGGCGATAGATGAAATAATCGGTCGTATTGCCCCATAGATTGCCTTGACGAATCATGGCGAGAACGGTTTCAATCGCTTCGGCGCGATCTGTGCCGTATGTTTGGATGAATTGTTGGCGAACGGCCGTTTCAGCCACGCCGTCCATCTCCGCCCAATGTTGGGCGTAAATCAAGGCGGGCAGCTCATCATCCGGCGCGTCGTCCACGATGCCGATGAGCATTTTTTGTAACTCTTCGGGCGGTAATCCCGCCTTGATCGCTTCTCTTGCGTGAAATTGGGAGCAGTAGCGGCAGCCGTTGACGGCCGTTACCGCCAACATCAACCGCTCACGAAATTGACGAGATACACGGCCGTCTTTCATCGCTCCGCTCACCCGCTTCCGATGCGCCATCGTCCAGCGCATATCCTGCCACACCTCTCTAGGGCTATTATACAGCCTGCGTTTGAATTTTTGCATAAAAAAACCGTACTATTGGTGAAATAGGGCGCAGAGTCGCATGATTTTCAAGATGGACGCGGAGTTTTTGTTTTATCCGCGTTCATCCTAAAGCTCTTGACCATCTGCGTCCCATCCGTATCCATTTTTATAACAAGATAGGATCATAAGAGACGCGGCTATGCGCGGCATCAATGATGGCTAACATCTCATCTACCGCTTGGTCTGCTTTATTGTTCTTATTGACGATCCAATAATCAAACTCTTGCAGCCGCTCCATCTCTTTGCGGGCGGTGGCGATGCGAAGATTTAACCCTTCGGCCGTTTCTGATTTGCGCTCGCGCAGGCGTTGTACCAAGCTCTCTTCCGTCTCCGTCGTCAAAAAAACGGTGATGACATTGGGGATCAGCTTGCGGATCGTCGCTGCTCCTTGCACATCCACCCGCATAATGACATCTTTTCCGCTCGCCAACGCTTCACGGATATGCTTTTTGGGGATGCCTTTATAATCATTATAAACGACAGCATATTCGAGTAATTCATTATCCTCAATCATCTGCGCGAACTCATCGCTACTGGTGAAATAGTAGTCGTATCCTTCCATTTCGCCAGCACGAATGGGGCGGGTGGTGGCTGTCACCACAAAGTAAAAATCATCCGGCCGTGCCTCTATGATTTTTCGGGCGATGGTATCTTTTCCAACCCCAGACGGGCCAGAAATGAGTAGAAGAATAGGGTGATGGGGGCGTGTGTATAAGTTGTTCATAGGCGGGTGCAAGCGGCAGGTTTGCAATTTTGCAGATGCTTAGGCGAGAATTTATTTAACTACCAAAGTTGTCATTCCCGCCCTCACGAAGGTGGGGGCGGGAATGACAATCAAAATTTGGGTGATCTAAATTTAGAAATGGCCTTATTAAATTCTCGTTCCTTATAGTTTGCTGTTGATAATTTTTCGTATGTCATTTTGAATGATGTCTATAGGGCGGTCAGCGTCAATCCAGACCCAGCGGGGCATGGCTGCTAATTCGTGATACCCTTTTCGGACGCGCTCATGGAAGCTGACGGCCTCTAAGTCGAGACGATTCATCTCTTCGTTCCCATCTATCCGCCGCGCGAGTCCGCGTTGTACGTCAATGTCTAAGAATAGGGTGAGATCGGGTTGCAGATTGTCGGTGGCATAATTGGTGATGCGGTGTAGCATTTGTAAATCTAACCCACGGCCGTATCCCTGATACGCCAATGTGCTGTCGGCGAAGCGGTCGCTGATCACGACGCTGCCCTCAGCCAATGCGGGTTTAATGAGTTCCTGCACTAGCTGCGCCCGCGAGGCGGAATAGAGCAGTAGTTCGGTCATGGATGCCATGTCGGTGTTGTTGACATCATGCAGACAATCACGGATTTGGTCGCCGATGCGTGTGCCGCCCGGCTCGCGGGTGATGAGAACGTGTCGGTTTTGTTCGTGTAGCCACGAGGTTAATAATTTGATTTGGGTTGATTTACCGCTGCCTTCCGGCCCTTCAAAGGTGATAAACATAGATGATCTGTGTTTCTTTTTTTGAGCCGCCGATTGAAATCGGTGACTGATACGGGAAGCGTGTTAAGGAATGGGGATTTCTTTAACTACCAAAGTTGTCATTCCTAAAGCAGGCTGTGCTTAACGCGCTTCAGCGCGTTTTCTATATCAGACGATGAATGTATTCACGTAACTTCTCAATATTTCGGGGTGACTACAACAGATGAAAGAAATAAACGGATGGTGCAGTCAAGAAAATATCCGTTCATTTTCATAATCCGCTGTAGTCATACTAAAAACAAAATAATTTTCCCGCTTTTTTGAGAGGATACGTATTTACTGTCTTAATTTTTAATTCTCTTTGCGCTGTAAAGCGATTGTTGAGGCCGAAAAGAAAATGAATAAAAGCAGATTAAGGTAGCCGCCGCCGATTATGATTTTTATTTTCCCTGTGAGCGGGGCGGTGATTAAGTCGTTTAAGAAAAACAGAACGACAGGGCTGAACAGCAGAATCCAGCGCGGATAATACGTCTTTTTCATCCAGACGGCTGGGGTAAAAATGATGGTGAACAGGGCGAAGGGAATGTAGGTGATCGTTCGTAACATATCGTTTGTACGGGCGGCCAGATCGATGAGTGTGTCGGGCGCAGCACCGAGCGCGACTGCGTTCTGGGCTGACGTGGCTATAGCGACATATTCCCCATGAATGACACCGTAGGCGATCATAACGGCCGTAAACGAAAGAAAAACTGTCATCTGCACCCATCGCTTGGCTGGCTGAAAAGCGTAAAGCAGTTGTCCAGAGGCTAAGGTGTATAACCATGCGGCGAGCAACGCTGTGCCGCCGCTCATCATAATGCGATCCGATGAGGAGACCGCCATATTAGCGACAAAATTTGCCTGATCGCCGTTGTAATAGAAGAGCATGTCGCCGGCAAATAGCAGTAAACTGCCCAAAATACCAGCGATGCCTAGATAAACGGCCGTTTTTTTTGTGATACACCCATGCGAATTAGAATCCATGGTGAGTTTTGTTCAGCAATTTGTCAGAAAAGGAAATCGGACATTGATTGGATTGGGCGATCATAAAAGTCGTCCCTACAGGAGCAAATTATAGGGGCGCGGCCTTGTGCCCGCCCTCAAAGTGTAAAGATCACTTTGCGTAAAATGAACCATGTCCAAATTTGTGACTATATTTCCGCATCGTTAATAGAAGCAAAGAGATTATATGTTTCGTCAACACAGTGTCAAGAGGGCATTTTGTTTTTTAGGAACGAGGATTTATTTAACTACCAAAGTTCTCATTCCCGCCCCCACCTTCGTGAGGGTAAACTTTTTTAGGCGGGAATCTATGATTTTCCAGACTGTGGATTCCTGCCTTCGCAGAGCCTGCCCTCATGAAGATGGGGGAATGACAGATGGAAGTTTCGGGTTTTATTTAACCCTCACTCCTTGGGCGGGCGCGACAATGATTGAAATAAATATCTGATATAGAAAAGCCCGCTAAAAGCGGGCTGATCTTGACGCGCTTTAGCGCGTTTCCTATGTCAGGCATCGGTTTTTAACCGATGCGGGATGGAGAGGGTGCTTCATTTTTTTGGCAGGCGTGACACCGATTGAAATTGGTGTCAAAAGCTCGCCTACTCATGGAATGAGTGAACGGCTTTTTTTATTGTTGCAAGTGACGAATAGCTACTCGTTTATGTAAAGGTATTAGCGAACGGCCAATTCCGTCTCTTTATCAAAGATGTGCATGTTTTTCATATTGCAAACTAAATCAACAGAATCACCCGGTTTTACTTCGTAACGGGTATCCACTTTAGCCACAAAGCTGTTACTGCCAGCATTGACGAAAAGAATCAGTTCAGACCCCAATAACTCCACGATTTCAATAGAGCCGCTGATCGGGGCGGGGGTAATGTCTACTGGTGCATATTGCGGTACATGGACATCTTCTGGGCGAATGCCAAAGATAACTTGTTTGCCGATATATGCTTTGTACGTTTCCATCTTATCACTGGGTACTTCAATACGGAAATCACCAGAATCAAGATACATTTTCTGCTCTTCTTTGACGAGTGTTGCATCAAAGAAGTTCATGCTGGGGCTGCCAATAAAGCCAGCGACGAAGATATTGTGGGGGAAGTTGTATAAATTACGGGGAGAATCTGCTTGTTGCAAAATACCTGCGTGCAAAACGACGATACGGTCAGCCATCGTCATTGCTTCTACTTGATCATGGGTGACGTAGATGAAGGTTGTTTGCAGACGTTGATGCAATTTGCTGATTTCTGCACGAGCGGAAACACGCAATTTTGCATCCAAATTGGAGAGCGGCTCGTCCATAAGGAAGACGGCCGGTTCACGAACGATGGCGCGGCCGACAGCAACACGTTGACGCTGCCCGCCAGAGAGGGCTTTCGGTTTACGTTGAAGCAGTTCGGTGATGCCTAAAATTTCGGCGGCTTCGTTTACGCGGCGCGTGATCTCATCTTTGGGCGTTTTCCGCAATTTCAAACCGAATGCCATATTGTCATAGACGGTCATATGCGGATAGAGGGCGTAGGATTGGAAAACCATCGCAATGTCGCGGTCTTTTGGCGGCACATCATTGACGACGCGATCTCCAATGAGAATTTCACCAGCGGTGATCTCTTCCAGCCCAGCGAGCATCCGTAAGTTGGTGGATTTGCCGCAACCAGAGGGGCCGACAAAGATGATGAACTCTTTATCTTCAACTTCCAGAGTAAAATCTTTGATGACTTCAACATCACCATAATTTTTGAATACGTTTTTGAATGTTACGCTTGCCATTGAATGTTTCTCCTTTCGATCCTTGCCATATTGCTTTTTCAAGCATCAATTTTTATGATTGTTTTTGGTGAGTATAAAGATACCATCTGGACTATAGCGTGTTGATTGGGGGGTGTCAACGGCCGTTACCCCTGTGTCTAATATCGTGGTGTTATTTATCAAATCAGCCCGTCCATCCGTGCCATATCGCTGATACTTTCGGGTAAAGTTGGGGGCAGATATGCCGTGTAATCGTGCATCCAGTTGGCGATGGTTTGGTGATTGATCTTGAGTAAACGGCCGATTTCCCGTAAGGTAAACCCATCAAGCCGTAAATGGAGAGCTTGCAGGCGGATTTCTTCATCATAGCCAACTTCTTGGGGGGTGGGGGTGTACCGGCAACTGCAATGGGCGCATTTGATGCGCTGACTGCCAGCAGGAGTAAAACCAGCTTTTGTTTGGCGGCTAGTTTGGTGACATTTTGGACAGCTGATGGTAGGTAAGGCCATTTATGAAAAATAATTGTACGTTTGTCATTCCCCCATCCCCATCCTCACGAAGGTGGGGATGGGGATGGGGGAATGACAGCAAAATATATTCGTTAAGTTTACGAATATGGTTTATATGGTATTTATACCGCAATCTTTCTGGCAAACAAAAACGGCCGTCTTAGACGGCCGTTTTCATGTATAAATCCATAAATATACCTACTTTGCCTGCTGAATCTCCACAACGGCCGTTTCATTCACCAAACTCAACGTACCATCTGGCTCTTCGCCCAGATAAGCGGCACGGATGATACGGCGCATCATTCATTATCTAGCTCAAGCAAGCGAACGTCTTCCAAATCTACTTCACGTCCTGCTGCACGTTTTGAAGCTATCAAATCTTCTTTTGACAAGATATAGAATTCCTGTCCTTGATAATGAATTGTTTTTCTTTTCTCCCAAACATCCCCAAACTTAACTCCAGGAGTATCTGTTTGTACATCCACCCGCACACGGTCTTTGAATATCGTAATTTCATGTGCTAACAACCCTTTTGCCGTAATGAGCGAGGCCGTGCCCAAACCAGCTTCCAGTAATGCTTCCAGTAATCTTTTCGCATTAATATCCGTAGCTTCTATTAGAATATCCAAATCAAATGTTGCGCGCGGAACACCATGCAACACTGAGGCGATTCCTCCAATGACTACATATTTTACTTTATGCTTGCGAAAGGACGAGAACACGCCCCGCAACTGGTTGAGCATCTTTTTTCTCCCCTATGTTGGGATTTATGAACAAAATCATATCGGTAAATTGGCAAAGCAAGTCAGCCCTTTCTTTTAACGATAGAGATTGAAACCATCGTGCTTTTCCTTCTGGTGTTTCTTCTTTCCTATCGTGCGACAGTATTTTGTTCATGCTTAAATCCCCTATGATTGACGATCTCTTTACTTTGCCTGCTGAATCTCCACAACGGCCGTTTCATTCACCAAACTCGACGTATCGCCCGGATCCTCGCCCAAATAAGCGGCGCGGATGATGCGGCGCATCACTTTGCCGTTGCGCGTTTTGGGGATGTCGCTGACGAATAAAATCTGCTTGGGCTGTAACGGTTTGCCCATTTCGGCGGCCACTTTGGCCTTTAATTCCACTTTCAACTCGACAGATGGGGTGATATTGGGGTTGAGGACGCAGAAGCAGACGACCGCGCTCCCTTTGATTGGGTGCGGCACACCGATGGCGGCGGCGGCATTAACGGCCGTATGGTTCACCAATACCGACTCCACTTCCGCCGGCCCCAATCGCTTGCCCGCCACCTTGATCGTGTCGTCCGAACGGCCGAGAATGTACCACATCCCATCGGCATCAATCGCCGCCCAGTCGCCATGCACCCAGACGTTTTCAAAGCGCGACCAGTACGCTTTGATGTACCGATCCTCATCTTGCCAGAAGCCGCGTGTCATGCCGATCCACGGGGCGCGGATGACGAGTTCGCCGACAGCATTACGGATTGAGTTTCCGTTTTCATCCACCACATCAGCCGCCATGCCCGGACAAGCGGCCGAAAATGCGGCCGGTTTCAACGGCTGGATGGGGTTGCCCATCACAATGCCGCCCGCGATTTCTGTGCCTCCAGAGTAGTTGATGATCGGCACACGCCCTTCGCCGACGACGTTGAACAGCCACAGCCACGGGTCAGGATTCCACGGCTCGCCCGTCGAGGCGAAGCAGCGGATGGCGGAGCGGTCGTACTTGGTCGCCATCTCGTCCCCATATTGAATAAGGGCGCGGATGAGGGTGGGGGAGACTCCCATCTGGTTGATTTTATGCCGTTCGGCCATCTGCCAGAGGCGGTCGGGGGCGGGATAGTCGGGTGCGCCATCGTAGAGGAAGAAGGACGCGCCCAGCAGCGTTGCGCCAAAGACGAGCCACGGCCCCATCATCCAGCCCATGTCGCTCATCCAATAAATGGTGTCGTCGGGGTGAACGTCGGTGCCGAAGGCCATATCTTGCGCCGCTTTGACGGGGAAGCCGCAATGGGTGTGAACCGTCCCTTTTGGTTTGCCCGTCGTGCCGGATGTGAACATGATCATCAAAATATCTTCGGCACTGGTCGGTTCAAGGGGGGCGATGGGGTCTTGTTGGGGGATGAGATCGTGGTAGAAATAATCGCGCCCTTCAACCATCGCCACCGCGTTGCCTGCCCGTTGCAGGACGATGACGTGTTCAAGGGTGGGAACGGCCGCTTTGTCGGCGGTCGCTTTGAGGGGGACGACTTTGCCGCGACGGAAGAAGCCGTCGGCGGTGTATAACGCCTTCGCCCCCGCGCCGTTGAGCCGTGCTTCGATTGCGCCCACGCCGTAGCCCGAAAACAGGGGCAAAATGATGGCGCCAATTTTGGCGATGGCAAGTACAGCGGCGACGATTTCGGGGGTCATCGGCATGTGGATGCCAATGTCGTCTCCTTTGCCCAGCCCCAGCGCACGCAGGGCGTTGGCGTTGCGGTTGACTTCAGCGTACAGGTCGGCGTATGTCCATTGGCGGGTGTCGCGTTCTTCGCCTTCCCAGATAACGGCCGTTTTCCCCGCCGTCGCCTCGTTTTCTGCCCATTTGTCCACGCAATTGTAGGTGATGTTCATTTCGCCGTTGATGCACCATAACGGCCGTTGAATCCCACCGCTCAAATCCACCACTTGCGTATATGGTTTCTGGAACTGTATGTCTAGAAATTTCAAGATCGCATCACTGAACCATGCGACATCGGTTGTGGAGCGTTCCATCAACTCCTCATAAGAAGCGATATGCTGCTCGTCCATAAACCGCTTCAAATTGCTATGCTCAATCTGCTCGGCCGATGGCCGCCAAACGATTTCGCCGCCAAAATCAAATTTTTCAGACACGATTAACTCCTAGTGTGAGTGTGCAAGTATGCAGGTGTGCACGTATGCAAGTCTGCATACTTGCCCGCTTGCACACTGTTCTATCCTCGTGAACGTTCGAGAAGGGTCATCATAATGATGCTGAGGACAACTTTCAGCTCTTGTGATTCTGGAATATCTGTTGTTTCTTCGATAGTGAAGCTGCTTTCCAAAAATGCGGGGTTCTTTTTCAGTTTCATCACGACTGTTTCGCCTTGAGAAATAAGGTAGACGGGGTTGAAGACGTAGCCGGTGAACATACCTATAACTGGAAGTTCACCAAAAATTGCGTCCATCACCTTAACCATCGCATTCTCTTCTTGAATGTCCATGATGATTTGGTCGCCATCATAAATATCGTAATGTGCTTTCCATAATGATTTGCGCCCTTGCCGTTTGACAGAGCCAAGTACAGTTCCGTTGCGGTCTTTGAAGGTGTAACGGGCGGAAAAATCTATCACTCTGTCTGCGCTGATGGTGTATAACAGTTGTGTCTGTTCACGGTCGGCATAGACGGAGATCGCTTCTTTGAGTTTGAACAGTTTTTGCTTGACATAAAACAAAAGTTGTCCATTGGCATCGGTGACGGCAATTTGAGGGGATAGGGCTAATTTTTTGAATGATAATGTGAGTGGGTATTGCATGTTTTTCTCCTTTACTTGATTTAGTTATATTTCAGTTTAATTTACTGAATTAGCAGACAGTGTACAGGTGTGGTCTTATTTGTGCAATTCGACAACGCCGTTTGACAGTACAACGATGTTTCGTTCAGCGACTTTGCTCTGAAAGAGGATGCGTGTTGGCGATTCCTGCCACATTTCGGTGAGGATCGTTTCGCCAGGGAAGACATGCTTGGAAAAACGGCCGTTTACACTCTTCAACCGGCTCCCATCATTGCCCCCATACTGTTTGAGAACAGCACGGCTGGCGAAGCCGTAGGTGCAAAGCCCGTGCAGGATGGGACGGTCGAAGCCGCCGAATGCGGCCATCGCGGGGTCAGCGTGCAACGGGTTGCGGTCTCCAGAGGTGAGACGGTATAGGAGAGCTTGATTAACGGCCGTTTTTTCCTCAATCACACAGTCTGGCGGCCGTTGGGGAAGGAACTGTTTATTGGCAGATGGGCCTCTATCGCCGCCAAACCCAGTCAGCCCGCGAATGAACAGAGAGAGCCGATTTAAGAGCAGGGCGTTCCCGTCTTGGTCAGCAGTGTGAACGTCGACGATGAGCAACGCCCCTTTTCCTTTATCAAAAATATCAACAATTTGGGCGTGATGATAGACGGTAGCGGCGGGAGGCAACGGCCGTTTTAATTCCAAATAATGCTCCCCGTGCAGCAACATCATCGGATTAAACGACAGCCCTGGCACATCCAAGATATTGATTAACGCTTCACCGATGAAAGTGACCCCAAACAGAGGGAGCGGCTGAAACCTAGCGTTCAATTCATACACAAATTTCAACTCATCCGCATCGACTGCATCTCTGGCCGCTCCAATAGAAAGTGCATACAAAGCCGCATCTTTCTCATCATACGTACTGCTCGTCGGCTCAAATTCATACCCAAACACCTTTTCCAATTTCAGCGAACCCTTCCCTGATGAATATCCCATAATACTCCCTTTTGCTCATTGTTCATTGTTCATTAATACTTACTAAGGGAAGGTTCGTAAACAACTTTGGAGTTTCGTCATCGCCCCCCCACCCTAACCCTCCCCCTTTAGGGGGAGGGAACTTGCTCCCTCTCCCTTTGGGAGAGGGCTGGGGTGAGGGTAAAACGCCAAAGTTAAAAACGAGTGTTCCCTA
>WFSA01000310.1 GCA_015486215.1 Anaerolineae bacterium
GGGGGGGGGCGATGGGTGCGTCTTTGATGAGATGGGAACTGCCGGCAAAACGGCCGTCTACATCTAATTTCGGCAGCCGCTCTCCCGTCCCTTCATCAAACAGCCCGACCCGCAATTGGTACTGCCCTGGCGGCGTGCCGTCGGCGATGGGCAGCGTGACACGCTGAATGATCACGTCCCCTTCCTCCCACTGCGCTGTTGGATAGGCGAATGACTCCGCGCCGCTCCATCGCTCTCCCCACGCATCTTCTACATGGATGAATGGTTTGAATGTGGCTGACGGCCGTGCTAATACATGCCAATACAAAGTGATGGGCAGCGTGCCGCCGCTCACGCCCGTCGCCACATCAACGCCGTCCAGCACGATGGCATTGCCAAAATTGATGCTCATCGGCTGGCTTATCAACAAATCAGGCGCGGGGGGGACAGCGTAAACGGTGAAGGACTCCTCCCGCTCATGGGAGATCGGATCGGGCAGATACGCGGCTGCCCACGCGGGCGGCGGGCTGCTATGCGGATAGATGAGCAAGCTCTCCCCCTCTGCGGGAAAGACGAGGGCTTGGCTCTCTGGCAACCATTTGACAGTATCGTAGCTGTCGCTCAAAAAGGCGATTGTCGGGTGTTGATAATGGAGCGCAGCGATGAAAACCTGCTTGTCGGCGAGGTTGGTCTGGTTGAGGTATTTGGCAACGGCCGTCAAATCCCCATCCGACTCAAAATACGCCTCATCTGTCTGCGCCCACTCTAGCAAATATGCCCGATAGGTCGCCAACCCCCCTCCCCACAAAATGAGAAAGCCAAGAATGAGGGTGCTGTTTGTGAGCGAAAAACGGCCGTATCGCTTATCCAAATCGCGCAAAAAGGTGTTCAAGCCGATGGCTGGCAAATAGAAAACGAACGGGATCATCCCAATCGCCCGTAAATTGCTGGGAACGATTTCGTTGACCGCCAACGCTGTCGGCAACAGCATGATGATGGGCGCAAGGATGAAGATCAGCAAGCTGAATCGCTGCCAATCGAGCGGTACTTTCCGTAACCGCCACACGCTGTTCGCCCAGCCGATGAGCAAAAATGCGCCGGTGACGATGGAAAATAACGGCCGTTCTGGCACATTAAACCGCCAATACGGATCCCCTTTTAAGAAAAACATGCTGAAAGAGCGGGCAAAACTATCCCTGAAACTCAATCCATCTATCGCGGGGGCGACTTGCCCAATCCGCACCCAAAACGCGGCTGGATTGCTGATAAAATAAGCGGCCAACGGAGCCAGCACGAGCGTGGCGACCAGACCGAAAACGATCAATTGCTGCCATCGCTCCCTTAATTTTTGGCGGTTAAAAAGGACGGGTAGCAAGCTGAGCAACAATAGCACAGGAAAGAGCCGCGCCGCCAAATAGGTGTACGCTGTCGCTCCCAAAAAGAGGCCGCCTATCGCCAGCCATCCCCACGCATCTTTACGCAAGCCGCGCAGCAGGGCGGCGATGGTTAACGCTTGCAGTAACGGCTGGCTGATGGCGCGAAATCCTAACCGGCTAAAGAGGAGATGCCAAAAACTGACGGCCAAGAGGGCGGCGGCGATGATGCTGATGCGCCGATCCAGCATCATTTCGCGCCCCATCCAATAGGCGGCGGCGATGGTGAGAATGGAGAGGTAAACGGCCGTCAGCCGTAAAGAAAAAACGGTCTCGCCGACCAGCCGCATCATGCCGCCGGCGGCGTAAAAAAAGAAAGGCTCTTTGCCCGTGTAGCTGGAGATGAAGATGGGCGTGTTTCCCCGCAAGCCGATGTCGGCGGCGAGCAGGGCGTTGGCGGCTTCATCGTAATGCAAGCCGGGCGGGGCGGTTTGCAGGGCGGGGATGCGGAGAACGGCCGTTGTCAACAACGCAAGAAGCATGAAGGCGATGGCACGTTTGCGGGTCAACATGGGCGTGTAGGCATACGGGGCGGCGGACAGCCTTCTCTATTTTGGGAACGAGTAATGCGTTTAGTACCTTATCAGTGATATTCTTGCACCATGTACAAGAAATTGTCTGCAGATTTCGCAGATTAAACGTTTTTATCTATGTCAATCTGCGGATCATTCTTTTCTGCTTTATCTGCAGCTATCCTAAAAATCAGACATACTTCATTTTACGTAAGGCCGTTTCTAAATTTTAATGTATCTTCTCAATAAATCGTGGACAAGACTTGACAAATTTCATCAGCACTTTATTTTACACGAGTACCAGTAGGAAAATTTGTCAAGTCTCCCCAGAATACTGAGAAGATACATTTTAATTACCTAAAACTTGGGTTGTCATTCCTGCAAAGGCAGGAATCCACTCGTCAAAAAAGCATGGATTCCCGCCTTCGCGAGAATGACAAACGTACAATTATTTTTCATGGATGGCCTAAGATGATCTTTACAGGTTGAGGGCGGGCACAAGGCCGCGCCCCTACAATTTACCCCTCTATGGTCGCCCAATCAGGCAGGAATTGTGAGGATGATTCACCCTAATTTGAAGCATATCAAAAATCCTGAAAATCTGCGTCCACTTTCAGGATACGCAATTACCGTATCGTTAGGTACGATCTTTGTACAATACTGATTTAATATCCAATAGTTCGCGCCGGATTGAGGCATCTTTTTCGACTAAATTAGCAAGTTTCTTATGTCCATACATGATCGTCGTATGGTCACGATTGCCCAATCGCTGCCCGATTTGCGGTAGTGAAGCGTCCGTCTCTGTACGTGCCAAATACATCACCACTTGGCGCGGAAAAGCGATGGCACGGGCGCGGCTGGAGCCAGATATGGAGTCGCTGGTTACATTATAATGGGCGCAGACGACCTCGATTACCTCGCTCACCGTCACCGTGTTTGGCTTGCGGATCAAGTCAGCTAAAGCGGTATTGACTAATTCGGCCGTAATTTCTTGATCGTATAAATCGGCGTAAGCGGCGACTTTTTTCAACGCCCCCTCTAATTCACGGATATTACTGCGAATATGATGGGCGATGGTGTCGTAAACCATATCAGGCACAGTAAGGTTCATTTCATCCGCTTTAGATTGTAAAATTGCTTTGCGTGTTTCTACGTCTGGTGCTTGAATGTCGGCCATCAAGCCCCATTCAAAACGGGATTGGAGCCGCTCTTCCAATGTTGCCATCGCTTTTGGGGGACGGTCACTGGAGATGATGAGTTGCTTGCCTTGATTGTGTAATTCGTTGAAGGTGTGGAAAAGCTCTTCTTGGGTGCTTTCTTTGCCTGCGATAAATTGAATATCATCAATCATTAACACATCTGGCGTGCGGTATCGTTGGCGGAACTGCTCCATCTTTTTGCTACGAATGGATTGAATGAGGTCGTTGGTGAATGTTTCGGAGGAAATATAAGCGACATTGTAGCCAGCGTTGCGGCATTTGTGACCGATAGCGTGCAAGAGGTGGGTTTTACCTAATCCCACGCCGCCGTAAATAAAGAGCGGGTTGTAAGCGTCTCCCGGATTTTCGGAGACAGAGAGGGAGGCGGCGTGTGCTAATCTGTTGCTGGCACCGACGACGAAGGTCGAAAAGGTGTAATGGCGGCTTAATGCGCCATAGATATTGTTTGTATTGCTGGTGGATGTGGATGGGGTATTGTCTGAGGCGGGGGGGGGGGGAGCAACGGCCGTTTTTTCCTTTTTCTCAACCGCAACGATAAATTTCAGTTTCGCCTCATCGCCCGCAATATCGATCAAGGTACGCAGGATCGTATCATGCAGCCGATTTTCAAGCCAATCTTTGGCATAATCGTTGCGTACACCGATGACAAATACGTTTTTGTCATGCGAGATCAGGTGTGCCTCCTTTAACCATGTGTTAAAGGTCGCTCGCGTCATTTGTAGTTGTAATTCGCCTAATGTGGCTTGCCACATCTCATTTGCGTCCATAAAGTCTCTTTGTCTGCTCACTACGATAGATACACGATACAATTTGCAATACAAGTAGTCACACTCCTGTTCTAACAAGGGGATTAACTGCTTTCTATCGTGAAATCAGTATACGGTTCGCGGGGGAAAATGACTGATTATCTATTGCAACTGCTATTCTAGCAAAGCCGTTGTTGATGAGCAATGCAGAATCGCGCTAAATAACCGTGAATCTGTACTTCTTGCCGAGAAAGCCCAAACATACCCGATAACGCCCAGATTCGATATACTTTGTGCCATAATTAGATATGGTTTAGAAAAGAACGCAGATAATCCTGATGATCTGCGTCCCATTTTCTATATTGCTACTTGAGATGAACAAGGAGACTCGTTATGACAAAATCACCCGTATTAATTCTTCATAAATTAGCCCCTGATCCAACGGCCGAATGGCGGCATTTACTTAGCTTTATGGCGTTGAGCGCGGAAGATCGTATGGCGATGGCGAAAACGACGGAGACGTTGCTGCATCGTGCCAATGAGTTGGTCGCTGGTACATATGATTATTTGCTTTCTGTGCCCGAAACGGCTGCTATTCTCGGTTGGGAACATGGGGCGGATGAAGCGCATCTAGCCGAACGCCGTCAATTTTTTGCTGTTTGGTTGGCACGTACTTTAGGGCTGGATACCAGCGATGAGTTTGCCCATTATTTGTTTATGGCTGGCAAATTGCATGCCGCACATGGGCCGCGCGAAACATTTGTGCCGCCGACATATATCAATGGGGCGATTGGATTAGTCATAGCTTCATTCAACAAATATATGATGGAAGCCGAACTGCCCGCCGATCTTATTGCTAAAGCGTCCTCTGGCTGGAGCAAATATCTGATGGCGCATCTGCATTTGATGCTGCTGGGGTATGAAGTGGCGATGGATTTGGATGCGGGCGAACTGGCAATCGCTGTTACTTTGTATGGACGCATGCAAAAGATAGTCGGCAAAGATGAGATTGTTGTGCATGTGCATGAAGGGGCGCAAACGGCCGTTCTCTTGCAAAAATTCTTTAGTTACTACCCAGAGGCGCGGCATGACGCGCTAGAATCGGTGTGGGAATCGCAGGAAAACGAAGAAGATTTATGGGAGAAGGTCTCCCCTGTGTATTTTCCCAAATTTGGCTGGCGGGTGCTGAAAAACGGCCGTGATTTAACATACGACGGCGGCTTTGCCGCTCCCCTCCACGCAGGGGACATGATAGCGATTTTCCCGCCCGGAAGATGAGAGTTTGCAAGTGGGCATGTGAGCAAGTGTAAATAACTTGCAAACTTGCCACTTGCTACTTGCCCTGATGTTTTCGTGCTAATGCAGATCGCCTGTACCGCCACGTCTCTTTTGCGCCATATTTTAGGAGGTCGGGCATGGTGAGGCTACCAAAGAAGTGGGCGCGGTACGCCCCTTTTCGCATGAACCCTTCGCCGGGTTTTAATAAACTCAGCCTGATTTTGTTCTTGGGTAGATAGAGTTTGCCGTCCAGCAGGGCGATGAACGGGTCGGGAATCCAGTATAGGGCGCGGAATAGGGCTTGAATTTTTGTGACGGCTTGGGAAACGGCCGTTTTATTCTCATAATCTACCGCTTCCATGATGCTGTCTACCCGTTTGGTTGCCTCATCAAACCCTTCAAAGCCGCCGCCGACTAATTTCAGCGTCACTAATTGATCATAATACGCTTGACGGTCATCTCCCGCGCTCGCCCGCATCATGTTTAATTTGAGCAATTCTGTGTACGCGCCCAGCAGCCACAAGACCGAATATACCTGCCATAGCCGATAATTTTTGAAAGAACGGAAGCTGTTGGCGACTAATTTGTCGGCACTGTTGATGTAATTATAAGAAACGGTCTCCAAATCGGCGAAAGCGGCGGCGGAGTAATCCTCCGTCTTTTTGGCGTTGAGGAGAAGATGGGCGATGGTGAAAACGGCCGTCAATGAAATATATAACCCCTTTGAAAATAGCGGGTCAACAAAGCCGGCCGCATGTCCCAGCAACGCCCATCGCTCGCCGACGACCTGCGTCGTGCTGTATTGAATCCGTCCTGCCCGCACCCATTGGCGAACGGCCGTTGCGCCTTCAAATTGTGCTGCGATGTCGGGATAATCGGCGATGAACGCCGCAAACTCCTCCGCAGGTGACAGATCATCGCGCTGCGGATGTTGGCGCGGGTCAAGCAGCAGCCCGACGCTGCATAACGGGTTGGTGGAGTCAGGATGATTGTTGAACGGGATCACCCACAGCCAGCCGCCATCAAAAATATGGTGTAATGTGCCTTCTGACATATGGAAGGGCAGATCGTACTTGCCGCTGTCTGCCCGTGTCTGTTCAAAGCCCGGCACATTGATCATATGGGTGAACAGCCCGCGTGAATATGTCTCTAAATCGAAGTCGCGCAACTCATATTTTTGCGCCAAAACGGAGCGGAAGCCGCCCGCGTCTACGACATAAGCGGCGTTGAACTGTTGTCCATCGGCGGTATGCACTGTCACTTGTTCGGGGGTGATGTCAATGTTGGTAACGGCCGTGTTTTGCAGCACCGTCGCGCCGTAGGAAACGGCCGTGTGCATCATAAACGCATCTGTATCCTGTCGGTAAAGATGGAGTTCGTGACCGTGCGGCTCTTTGGGGATGATCGCTTGTAAGGTATGTTGTGGATTATGTTTTTGGCCGCGCTCATGGTGCAAAAAGCCAAAATGCCGTTTGACACCATGCGTTGTGCCAGCGAACGGAAGATAATTTTCAGTCGAGAAATAGGCTAATTCTGGCACATCATAAAAATGTGCCATCGCCCGCATCAATTCTGATGTTTCTAAAATGAGCGATTCGCCAATGGCAAAACGGGGGTGCGATTTTGCCTCAAAAACGATGACGCGCTGCCCTTGCCGCGCCAAAATAGCGGCCAATGCCGATCCTGCAATACCTGAGCCAATAATGGCGATGTCGTAGTTCATATGTGCGAATCTGCTGGGTGGCGGGGTGATCGCTTCGTCACCTCGCTGCCTCGTAGCCTTAATTAGTTAAACGGCCGTTTACACCATCATTTCTTTGTCGTATACTCGTATATATCTAGCTTTTATTACAAATCCAAAACTAACAAGCTGTCAAGAAAGTCGAATTGCACTATTTTTCGACAAGTTGTTAGGAGGAATGCAATGTCTTATATACCACAGTTTGATGAAAAGAAAACAACGCAATTAGCTGCTTATTTTACAGCGAAAAGCGGCGGCGAAATCTATCATCTCATGCTGATGAAATTGCTTTATATCTCAGATCGTAGAGCATTGTCTACGTTGGGACATACAATCAGCAATGATAATTTTGCTTCGATGAATTATGGGCCAGTCTTGTTAAACACCCTTTCTTTGATAGGGGGGACGGTTCGTTTTCACGATAGTTTATGGGAAAAATATCTAACATCAAGCCGCAACTATAAAATTGCATTGCGTCAAAAGCAAGAAATCGATACAGGCTTATTATCACAAGCGGAGCTAGATATAGCCGATTCTGTTTACAACGAATTTGGGCATATGAACAGATTTGATCTTGCTGATAAAACCCACGAATTTTCTGAGTGGCATGATCCGCATGGCTCGGTGCTTCCCATTCAATATAAAGATATATTGCTTGCAACAGGATTTGATGATAATGATGCTGAAATTGTTTTAGAAGAGCTTGAAGATATACAAGCATCTAAAAATTTCTTGAACAATTTATGAGCAATATAATCGTAAAGAACACAATACTTGTTCCGATTCCATCTCGTTCATCCCGCCATCTTTTTATCGTGCTGACTTCCCCAGATGGTGAGCCGCCCGTTGTTGTTATGGTGAATATCACGACGAAAAGAGGCTTGTCAGACAGGACTGTGATTTTAAGACCGGGCGA
>WFSA01000311.1 GCA_015486215.1 Anaerolineae bacterium
CCCTAACCCTCCCCCTAAAGGGGGAGGGAACTTGCTCCCTCTCCCTTTGGGAGAGGGCTGGGGTGAGGGTAAAACGCCAAAGTTAAAAACGAGTGTTCCCTAAGTACCTATCCTTTACGCAGCAAAATCAACGCACCAACTCCAATAACGGCTAAAATCCAGATAAGATTGCCGCCGAACCATCCCCATTGTTCAAACAAAAAGTAAACACCGAACATGATGAGAACAATACCCACCGTACCCGCTGCACCTGATTTCCGTTTAATGGCCGATGGATCAGAAAAATAGAAATCATCACCCCTCTCTAAGGCTGATGTCTCAGGCATGACAATCCATAGAATCATATAAATGGGAAAACCAATACCGCTGGCAAATAAAAGGATAAGAAAACCAATGCGTACAAAAACGGGATCGGTGTCTAGCTGTTCGGCAATGCCGCCGCATACACCAGCAATAATTTTATCTGTCTGACTGCGTGTTAATTTTGAATCGTTCATAATACTCTCCATGTATCTTCTCAATAAATCGTGGATAAGACTTGACAAATTTCATCAGCCCTTTATTTTGCACGAATATCATTAGGAAAATTTGTCAAGTTTCACCAGAATACTGAGAAGACACCTCTCCATATATATCTACCTATAAAAGGATTATATACACACTCTTTTTTCTTGTTCCCCTGTCTATACGCCCAATAAAGCGAGAAAGTTGCAGGGAAAGAGATTAGAATATAGGATGGTGCCTGACTTGCGGGCAGCTTTTGCTATACTGCCCTGTTGTGAATATGAATCTATCAACGAAATGGAAAGAGAGAATTGCACACTGGACAGAACGGCCGTTTCTCAACAAACTGCTTATCTGGGCGGTGCGGCTAATCGTCCCCCGTCAACGCATCGGGGCAGTGGCGGTGGTGGTGGATAGCGACGGCCGTATTCTCATGCTCAAACACGTCTTTCATCCACACGCCCCATGGGGGCTTCCCGGCGGCTGGATGAAACGAAACGAAGCTCCCGCCGACGGGGTATTGCGAGAGATAAAAGAAGAGACAGGATTAACGGCCGTTATTGGCAGCATCCTTCTATTAACTCACGACAAACATCCTCCCCACGTCAGCGCAGCCTATCTAGCCTACGCCGACCCATCACCCATGACACTCAGCGCAGAAATTATCGACGCAGACTGGTTTGCCCCCGACAACCTGCCCGCCCCCTTACTGCCCTTACACAAAAAAGCAGTGCAAGCGGCAATGTTATAAACGGCAAGCAGGCATGTAAGCAAGTAATAAGTGTGCAGACTTGCATACATGCAAACTTGCAAACTCCTACTCCTTATGAATCAACGTTCCGCTCCCGGTATTGGACAATGGGTGACCGTATCCATTATGGTTATTGTCACCATTTTCCTTATCATCAAACTGTATCAATACGCAGAGTTCCGCCAATATTATCCGGCAAAGTTGACGATTGCCGGCCTTGACGTTGGCGGATTGAACCGTGACGAAACAAACACCCTGTTTACCAATCGGTATCTTAACGCGCCCATCATTATTTATCATTTAGAGCAACCCTTCACCATCAACCCCAGCCAAGTAAAATTCACCCTTGACCGTGAAACAATGCTCAGTCAGGCCGATTATCAACGCTCGCAACAAGATTTTTGGGCAGGATTTTGGGGATTCCTCTGGAATCGCCCGATTGAAGTAGACCCCGTGCCGCTAAAAGCAACCCATGACCGCGAAGCATTGCGCCAAATCATCAATGACATCGCCGTACTTTCCGATAGACCATCCCAGCCGCCTCAGCCTGTGCCAGATTCACTCAGTTTTCAATATGGCACAGTCGGCACAGAGACGCAGATTGAGGCCAGCTTTGCCGATGTGGAAGCGGCATTGTACCGTCCCGTAGATCGTGAAGCGCATTTGACGGTTGAAAAAGGGGCGGCATTGCATCCAGAACTCAATCTGCTCACCCGCTTGATCGTCAATCATCTGCAAGAGTTTACACAAAATGGCGGCGGAGTCGCTTCTGTTTTTTTGCTCGATTTAGAGACGGGCGAAGAGATTGATATTAACAGCGATGCGGCGATGTCGGGATTGGATTTACTGCGCGTTCCCATCGCTCTGGAGACATATCGCGTTTTGGATCAGCGGTTAACGATCTCTCAACAACGCCTTATTTCGGACACATTGAGCGAAAATGCAGAAAATGAGAGCGCAAATGAGCTGCTGCGCATCATCGGCGGCGGTAATGATATGTATTTGGGCGCGGAGATGACGACAAATTCATTAGCGCGGTTGGGATTAGAGAGCAGTTTTATCGCCGCACCGTATGGGGAAGCGATCCACAAGCAAATCGTCACCCCCGCTAATTCGGTCAATGGCTTGTTGACCAATCCTGTAAAAGAGACACAGACAACGGCCGTTGAAACCTCCCTCCTCCTTTCTATGATTTATTATTGCGCTGAAGGGCAGGGTGGTGCCATTGCCGCCGCTTTTGAAGGGGAAGTCACCCAAGCGGAATGCACCGATTTGCTGATAAATATGCAAGGGGATCATATCGGGAGCTTGATTGAAGAAGGGGTGCCGTCAGAAACGGCCGTTGCTCATCGACATATCTTCGGCAAAGAGACCCATAGCGACACCGCTATTGTCTACACCCCTGCCGGCGATTACATCCTCACCATCATGCTCTACAAGCCTAATTGGCTCGAATGGGAGACAAGTTCCACTCTCATCTCTGACATCTCCCAAGCCGCTTATAATTTTTTCAACTTCGATAACCCCTATTTAACCAATTAACCATGCCGCCATGTTAAAAACTATTCAACGCCTCCTAATCCTCATCCTTCTTTTCGCCATCATTGGATTTTTGTTGTATCAAGCGTTTTTCTACAATCGCACCCGCTCGCTCTATCCATTAGGGATGACCGTCGGCGGAGTAGATGTCTCTGGCTTATTGCGGGATGAGGCACGGGCATCGCTATTAGAAACATATGCCCAGCCTATCGCCATCTATCATCAAGAGGAACGAACAGAGTTGAATCCAGCCGAAGCGGGGTTTTTGATAGATGTAGAAAAAATGTTGGACGAAGCGGATAAAGCGCGGGATGAAGAGAACTTTTGGACAGGACTCGCCGGATATTTGACAGAACGGCCGTTTGTTCCAGCAAGCATCCCTTTAACGGCCGTTCACGACCCCGCCGCCATCAGCGAGCATATCCAAGCCATCGCCGTCTATCTCGATCATCCCGCCACCGCCCCCCAACTGCTACCCAACACCGATAAATACGAACTGGGGCAGGCAGGATACGTCACCGACATAGAAGCCAGCCTGCCCGCCATCGAAAACGCGCTCTATCAACCCCATCCCGAAGATCGGGTCGCCACGCTCATCATTGAAGAACAAATTCCGCCCGATTTGGATATTGATTTATTACAAATAAATGTAGAACGGATGATAGACGGCTTTGACGGCTTTGGAGCCGCGTTCATCATAGATTTAGAGACGGGCGAAGAGGTGAATATCAACGGAGATGTGGCTCTATCAGGGATGAGCATTTTGAAAATCCCCATTTTTATAGAAGCGTTTCGACATATTGATGCCATTCCCGAAGAGGGAAGCTATCTATATGAACTGTTCTACGAAACGGCCGTTCACTCCAGCAACTACGACGCAAACCAACTTCTCCACGTCATCGCTGGTGAAAACAACACCTATCGCGGAGCCGACATCTTCACCGAATCAATGGCCGAACTCGGCTTAGTCAACACCTTCATGGTCGTCCCCTACGATGCCATCCCGCCCGACTATCGTCCAGACACCAAAATTACGCCCGCCAACAGCGGTAATGGTCAAAATGTATTACCCGATCCCGCCCGCCAAACCACCGCCGAAGAGATGGCCTCCATACTCTCCATGCTCTACTACTGCGCCGAAGACAGCGGCGGACTGCTCGCCGTCTACCCCGATGAAATAACAGCGCAAGAGTGCCAATTTATCGTTGATATGCTCATTCTAAATACAGAAGGCAATATCCTGCGCTTCGGCATTCCAGAAGAAGTTCCTGTGTCACATAAGCACGGCTGGGGATTGACGGATCATGGCGACGCGGGCATCGTCTACTCCCCAGGCGGCGATTATGTCATCTATCTCTACCTTTCCCGCCCCGAAACGGATTGGTTGCCATCAGCAGAAAGTTTCCCCATCATGCGCGAAATCTCACGGCTGACTTACAACTATTTTAATTTTGACAATCCCAATCTGGAAGACCCAGCCGTGCGTGCGCTGCGTGTCGCGGCTGAATTGGCAGCCGAAACTGAAGAGATTGAGGCAGAGACCGCACCAACCGAATAAAAAGGGCGTTCAACCTATCGGTAAATCCAACTTCCGCTTAAGGCGATTGCACACTCATCTTTTACAGCAAATTGAGTTGACCTTGTTTTGAAATTGGACACTGATTACGCTGATTTCACTGATTCCACCTTTTTATCTGTATTCACCTGTGCAATCAGTGTCCAATTTGTATCTTCTCAATAAATCGTGGACAAGACTGGACAAATTTCACCAGCACTTTATTTTACACGAGTACCATTAGGAAAATTTGTCAAGTCTCCCCAGAATGTACTCATGCCCCCAACTTTTCGAGAAGATACTCCAATTTTGTAAAATTGACCTACAATAATTGCCGAAGAACTTCTGCCAGTGTGTACTAGCTTCTGTTAGGGCGATTGCAACCTCACCTTAATTCGTGATCGTTTTCATGATCGAAAATCGAAAAACCCGATCACGAATACGATCACAAAATACGATCACGACAATCATAACGTATAAATTTCCCGCAATTCACATGTTATGTCAATTGCAGAGCTGCTAAAAACGGTGTAAATTTGGAATTTAACGGTGCGATTTGGAGGTTGCAATCGCCCTAGCTTCTGTTATAACTTGGCCTAAGTTCTTAGATGATATACGCCGCCTGTATCGGGAATCGGAATTCCCGATACCTATCTGATGGGAGTTGCGGGAATTCTGATTCCCGCAACAAATAAGATACAAAGACTTCCGCCAGCGTGTACTAGCTTCTGTTACCCTGCTCGCCATTTTTTGCAGGCGATCATACAATTTAATTGATGAGCAGGAAATCAGGTATACAACAGTTGGGGGTTAGCCTTCCCATCATTTTTATATTATTAGCGGGATGCACACCAACAGGGACGGGCGAAACGGCCGTTTTGCCCACAGGTGCAGCAACGGCCGTATCCAAAGACGAATCGCTGCTATTGCCAGCCACAGAGGAGCATGACGGGGAGATGCCCGTTTTTCATAACACCCCGATCCCCATCCCCCCGCCGCTCGTTCTAGAACCCACCCGCACTATCCACACCGTACAAGCAGGCGAAACATTATACCGTATCGCCCTCACCTACGAAGTGTCGCTTGAGGCATTGATTGAACTAAATGAAATCAGCAACCCCACCTTACTGCTCATCGGCGATGAGTTAACGATCCCGCCACCGTCAGAGAGCGAAGAAACGGCCGTTGTCACCACAACCCCCTATCCGACTTCCCTCATCTCCCCCTCAATAACCCTCGTCAACGGCCTATCTGTCGAAAACATTCTCATCATGCCCGACGAAGTGAAGATAAATATCAACAAAATCTACGATTATGGGCAATCTATCGGCCACAATCCACACGCCTTTTCCAAAGTAGGCGACAGCACCATTATGAATCCCGGCCTGCTGGTGCAATTTGAGAACGGCAACTACAATCTAGGCGACTACTCCTATTTACGCCCCACAATCGAATACTTTGATGGTTCATTCGACCGCTACGGCGCATCTACCCGCATTGGCCTGCACGCATGGACAGTGCTAGACCCGCTCTGGGCGGACAAACAAACGTGCATCTCAGACGAAAATATGCTCGCCTGCGAACTACATCTGCATAACCCAAGCTACTTGTTCATCCGCTTGGGAACAAATGACAAAGATATTCCCGACACCTTCAACCGCCACGTCCGCGAAATCGTCTCTTTCGCTATTCAAAACGGGGTTATTCCTATTCTCAGCAGCAAAGCTGACCGTTTTGAAGGCGAAAGTAATATCAACAATAAAATTTTGCGCCAAATTGCGATTGATTACAAAATCCCCTTATGGGATTATGATCGCGTCGCCGCCACATTGCCCAATCGTGGTCTGTTCAGTGATGGCATTCACATCGCCACTGACGGCGTGACGTATGATTACAACGACCCGCAAGCGTTGCAAGTCGGGCAAAGCACACATGATTTAACCGCTCTCATCGCCCTGGACGCGGTATGGCGAGCGGTCAACGAATAGATAGAAATAGAGGTTTTTTTATGAAGAAGATGATTGTTTTACTTTTATTGGTATTGGCTGCTTGTGGTAGATCAGATGAAGAAACGGCCGTTAAAACGGTCGAAAATTATATGCAAGCCAAAATCACTGTCGATACAGACACGATTCACGCGCTGCTCTGCTCCGAGATGGAAGCAAACGCCGAGCGGGAAACACTCACCTTTCAAGGGGTAGACAATCCGCGTATTGAGGCGATGGACTGCACCTTCGACGGCGAATCTACAGTAAGCTGCAACGGTCAAATCATCGCCACCTATGGCACAGAAGATAACACCTTCCCCTTCACCAACTACCGTGTCGTCAAAGAGGATGGCGAATGGAAATGGTGCGGAGAAGCGGGGGGCAATTAACAATGAGCAATTGACAATTGACAATTGACCATTCTTCACCACTCTTCCAGCCGCTCAAACAATTGCACCAGCGCAATTTTCCACTCCCGCGTGCCCATTTCCTGCGACAGCCAGATCGCTTCGCGGCTGACGCGGCTATTGCGGCCTAAATGACGTTGCAGCGCAATCCGATCAAGTTGTCCCAGATTAGGATAGCGGATTTTAATTTGATTATTCTCGGCGGTAACGGCCGTCACCCCGCCCCTTCCCGCCAAAATTTTGACCCGCAACTGATACAATAAATTGTAAACAGAGTCTGGCATCTTGCCGAAACGATCCGTCAACTCCGCTTCAACCCCTTCAATCTCCTCCATCCCATCCAGCGTTGCCATGCGGCGGTAGAGGCGCAAACGCAGCGACGCTTCGGGCACATAATCGGGTGGAATGTAGGCGGGCAGCGGCAGATCGATGAGAACTGCCGTTTCCATCCCATCCCCCTTGATCACCTCACCCTTGCGGGCAGCTTTACTGCGCTTGACGGCCGTCGTCAACAACCGCGTATACAGATCAAACCCAACCGCGCTGATATGCCCGCTCTGCGACGCGCCCAGCAGATCGCCCACCCCGCGAATCTCCATATCGCGCATCGCAATACTATATCCAGCACCGAGTTGCGTATTCTCCGCCAGCGTCTCCAGACGCAATTGCGCCACATCCGACAGCCCGCGCCATCGCTCGTGGAAAAAGTACGCATACGCCCGCCGCACGCCGCGCCCGACCCGCCCGCGCAGTTGATACAATTGCGCCAGCCCAAACATCTCCGCCCGATCCACGATAAGCGTGTTCGCATTGGGAAAATCAATCCCGCTTTCGATGATGGTGGTGCTGAGCAAAATATCAATCTTGCGCTCCTCAAAATCTGTCATGATTTTTTCCAGCGCACGCTCCCCCATCTGCCCATGCCCGACAGCGACAACCGCTTCAGGGACAAGTTCGCGCAGTCGTTTTGCCACAATATGGATACTTTGCACCCGATTATGGACAAAAAACAGCTGCCCGCCCCGATCCAACTCGCGCAATAACGCCCGTCGCAGCCGCGTCTCATCAAATTCGCCGACATACGTTTGCACCGGCAGCCGCTCCGATGGCGCAGTGTCGATGATGCTGATATTGCGAACCCCCGTCAAGCTCATATGCAACGTGCGCGGGATCGGGGTCGCCGTCAATGTCAACACGTCTACCTCCGTGCGCCACTGTTTGAACTTTTCCTTATGCGCCACGCCAAATCGCTGCTCTTCATCAATAATCAACATACCCAAATCTCTGAACGACACATCATCGGAGAGCAGGCGATGCGTGCCGATGATGATGTCTACCTGTCCCGCCCGCAAAGCGTCCACAATGCGCTCCTGCTGGGTATGCGTGCGAAAACGGGAGAGCATTTCGACCTTCACGGGGAAGGGGGAAAGCCGCATGGAGAAGGTTTGGTAATGCTGCTGGGCTAAGATGGTTGTCGGCACTAAAATGGCGACCTGTTTGCCGTCCATCACCGCTTTGAACGCCGCACGCAGGGCGACTTCCGTTTTGCCATACCCCACATCACCGCAGACGAGCCGATCCATCGGCAACGGCCGTTCCATATCCCCCTTCACCTCTTTGATGGCGCGTAATTGATCTTCCGTTTCTCGATAGGGGAAGCTGGCCTCCATCTCCGCCTGCCACTCCCCGTCGGGAGCAAAAGCGTGGCCGGCGATGGTTTCACGGTCGGCGTATAGATTGAGCAAATCTTCGGCTAATTCATCGGCGGCACGCTGCGCCTGCGCCCGTGTTTTGCCCCACGTTTGACCATGAATACGGTGCATTTTAGGCGAAATATCGCTGCTGCCAATCCATTTACTCAGACGGTCGGCGTGATGAGCGGGAACGTAGAGGGTGTCTTTATTATCGTACCGCACCAGCAGATATTCCCGCTCCATGCCGCCAAGATTACGACTGACCAATCCTTCAAAACGGCCGATTCCATAATCCAAATGTACCACATAATCACCCGCATTGATGTCGGCAAAATAGGTTTCGGGCGCGGCGGCGATAATGCGGCGGCGGCGGCGCGGCTCTGGCCGTTTCCAGCCAAATATCTCGGCATCGGTCAACAGATCGAGCAAAATTTGATTATCATGCCGCCGAACGAGGGTGAACCCTTCACCCAAACTGCCTTGCAAAAAGGTGAGAGTGCTGTCGGAGGGCAGGTCGCCCAGTAATGTGGCTGGTTTGCCGCCGCCTGATTCGCGCCATAATTGTGCCAATCGTGCCGACTGACGGCTGGCGACGATAATCCGATCTCCGTCCCGTTGCGCCGATTTGAGCTGGGTCATCAACGGCCGTATTTGCCCCCCATAGCGCGGTCCTGACTCAAACTGATCGGCCAACAGGCTGACCGCTTCACCCTCGCCGCCGCCGCTGCCCAAAATGATCGGCTGCAACCAGCTTAACGCTTCGCTGAATTGCCGCCATGTAAAGATCGGATTGGGGTATAGCGGCGGCAGGCTCTCTTGCTCGTTTCCAATTTGGTCCGCGTGGTTGATGAGGTCGGCAACGGCCGTTTGCATCTCGCCCCAATCGTCCACAAACACGATCCCATCCGTCGGCAAATAATCCAGCACGCTGGCTGGGCGCGGATAGATCAGGGGAATATAAAACTCTAATGCGGGGAACGGAATTCCCGCCCCCATCAATACCGCATCATCTTGCCAAGCCGCCCGCTCGCCGCCATCCGCCCCCCACTCCGCGCTCGCCGCATACGCCTGCGCCGCCGATGGCAATGCCTCGCGTGCGGGGGGGATGGAGATTTTGGTCGGCTGTGCGCCGCTCTCAGGGGAGATAGTGCGCTGGCTGGCGGGATCGAACAGGCGCATCGTGTCAATCTCATCGCCAAACAGTTCAATCCGCACGGGAAACGCCATCCCGATGGGGAAAATATCCAAAATCCCGCCGCGCTGGCTGTATTGACACAGCTTTTCGACGACGGTTACCGCTTCGTATCCAACGGCCGTCCAATGGGCAGCTGTTTTCTGCAAATCGATCAACTGTCCAACCCGCAATTGGCGAGCGGCAGTGATGAAATTGCGCTTGGGCATCGTCTTCTGCAAGATCGCCCGCACTGAACTGATGATGAACGGCGGCGCGTCCCCTTTGGGCAGATGGGGGTGCTGTCCAGCCAGCAATTTTGACAATACCCCAATCCGTTCCAGACGGGAGCGGTCGCTCCATGGGGCGTAATCATTGGGCAGCGGGGTCGGCTCTGGCAGCGAGGTGACGGTGATGGATTCGGGCAACCATGTCTCTAACGCCTGCTGCCACTCGGCCACTTTGTCCGCGCGGCTGGTGATGAAGAGAAACGGCCGTTTCTTCTCCAAATATAACTTACCAAGAACGGCCGCCCGCGCACTCGTCGGCAGCTGCAACGGCAAAATCAGATCATCCCCGTCCAAGCTGTCGCTAAATGCTTGCCACACGGGAAGATCATCAAATAAGGAGAGAAGAGGTGATAAATTCATATCATCTGTAGGGGCGACCTGCTGGGTCGCCCGTTTTTATTATCCGCAAATGGGCGACCCAGCGGGTCGCCCCTACGACAATTGTTGGTTGTGGCGTGTCATCGCTAATTCTATGCCATCGTGCACATACGTCTCAATAGCACGAACCGCTTCATCTAATAAATCGTCAAGCAACGCCTGATCCGCATTGCCAAAATTTTGCAAAACATACGCAGCTACCGGCATTCGGCCGGGTGGACGACCCACGCCGAGCCGCAAACGAGGAAACGTATTGCCCATATGTTGAATGATGGAACGCATCCCATTATGGCCGCCCGCCCCTCCCTTGCCGCGCAGGCGCAAAGTACCAAACGGCAAATCCAATTCGTCATACACGATCAGCACATTGGCCGCCGAAATTTTATAGTAACGCGCGATGGCGGCCACGCAATCGCCGCTGCTGTTCATATAGGTCTGCGGTTTGAGCAATATAAGCGGCACGCCGCCGATGCGCCCACTTCCCAGCAGCCCTTTACTTTGCACCTTGCCAAAGGAAAGCTGGTTTTGGGCTGCCAATCGTTCCACCGCCATGAAACCGATATTGTGCCGATTCTGTGTATACTCTCGGCCAGGATTGCCCAAGCCGACGATGAGATATTTGTCGTCATTCAACATGATATTGTTCCCACGTTTTCTTGTCTATTTGCAAGCGAACAGAATAGTCTATCGGAAACGGCCGTTGGCGGCGAATTCTCACTCTCTCTTTTTAGGGCGATTGCATACTCGCCTTAATTCGTGATCGTGATCGTTTTCGTGATCGAAAATCGGAAAAATCGATCACGAAATACGATCACGACAATCATAGATTTTACCTTTTCATCTGTGTTCATCCGTGCAATCAGTGTCCTATCCCCAAAAGTTGACATGCCGTACGTTCACCTGTACAGTCGCAGGTCAAATTTGTAAACTTGACTTAGGGGAAACTCGTAAATAACTGTGGCCAAGGTGACAGGCACTTGGCAAGTGCCTGTCACCTGAAAGTCCAAAGTTAAAAACGAACCTTCCCTTAGGAACGAGGATTTATTTAACTACCAAAGTTGTCATTCCCGCCCCCACCTTCATGAGGGTAAACTCTTTTAGGCGGGAATCCATGATTTTCCAGACTGTGGATTCCTGCCTTCGCAGGGCCTGCCCTCATGAAGATGGGGGAATGACAGATGGAAGTTTCTGGTTTTATTTAATCCTCATTACTTACGTTTATATAGGAGAAAATCATGCTAGACAGAGCCAAAACCCTTGCGCCAGAACTAATACGTATCCGTCGTGATATTCATCAGCACCCTGAACTGAGTTTCCAAGAGTTCCGCACCGCCAAGCTGGTGGCCGACACCTTGTTAGAGTTAGGTATTGAGCCGCAAACCGAAATCGGCCGTACTGGCGTAATAGCCCAAATCGGCACAGGCGACGGCCCAACCATCGCCATCCGTGCCGATATGGACGCGCTGCCCATCACCGAACAGAACGACGTGCCGTATAAATCACAAAACGACGGGGTGATGCACGCTTGCGGCCACGATGCCCACACCGCCATGCTGCTCGGCGCGGCGCATCTGCTCAAACAGAGCTTGGCCGAAGATGCGTGGCACGGCAATGTGCGCTTCCTCTTCCAACCATCCGAAGAAGCGTCTGACGAAGCAGGGATCAGCGGAGCGACAGCGATGATCGCCGACGGCGCGTTGGACGGAGTGGATGCGGTTATCGCTCTGCATGTGTGGTCAAATTACCGTAGCGGCATATTCCATTTTCAAGATGGATACAGCATGGCGGCGGTAGACATGCTGGAAGCGAAAATTTTTGGCGACGGCGGCCATGCGGCGTATCCACATAATGGCAGCGACCCGCTATTTATGCTGTCGCCCATTTTGAACGCGCTTTACGCTATCCCTTCCCGCCAAATCGATCCGCTGCGCCCCAGCGTGATTAGTTTAGGGTACATTCAGGGTGGGCATACGCATAATGTCATTCCCAGCGAAGTTGCCATTAAAGGGACAATCCGTTCTTTTCAGGAAGATGTGCGCTATCGGTTGTGGGAAGAGATTGAACGGGCTTTCAAGATCAGTGAACTGTTCAACGGCCGTTACTCCCTAAACATCATCAAAGGGTATCCCGCCCTTTACAACGCGCCAAAAATAAACGGCTGGATGCGGGACGCGGCACGGGAATTAGTGGGAGAAACGGCCGTGACCGACATCGAATTTGGCATGGGCGCGGAGGATTTTGCCTATATGGCGCAAAAAGTACCAGGGGCGATGTTCAAACTCGGCGCAGCGATACCAGACGGCACCACCCGCTACCATCACACCGATACATTCGATATTGACGAGAGTATGCTGCCATTGGGAACGGCCGTTCTTGCCGAAACAGCCCGCCGTTTCGTCACCCTTAGAGAGAGAGTGTAGAGAGAGAGAGAGAGTGTGTGTGTGTAGAGTGTAGAGGTATACCTCTACACTCTACACTCTACACTTTCGGGAGTGCAGATGGATATTAACAAAGCATTTACCTATATTAGTGAAGATGAAAATTGGATTACAAAATTGGGATGGAGCGTATTGATCGGCATGGTGCCGATCTTGAACTTTGCGCTTATTGGCTACCAGATAGAGCTAACCCGCAATGTGGCGGCGGGGAAGGAACGGCCGTTGCCTGAATGGGACAATTTAGGTGATAAAATCATAGACGGCCTCCGCTTTATCGGTGCTGTGTTTGTCTATCTGCTGCCCGTTTTCGTCTTGCAAATCATTATCTTGCTTTTCGTCTTCATCGCAACAGGTATGTTCTCAACGCCCCCATATACATCGGGCAGTGCATATGCCTCCCCGCCAACTGGACTATTCGTCATGTACGCGGCCGCCCTGCTTTGCCTGATGCCCTACAGCCTATTGATTAAACTGATGTGGCCGATCTTTACCATTCAAATTGCGCGGCGGCGCAGCATCGCGTCCGCTTTTTATCTTCGGGAGATATGGGGGTTAATGCGGGCGCAGATGGGCAATACACTGCTGGTCATAGGGCTTGCTTTTGGATTGTACATGGCCGCCACTTTTGTCATGATGGTACCGGTGATCATTCTTATATTTATTCCCTGCGTTGGAACAATTATAATGTTCGCTTTGTATGCGGCCGTGTTCTTCCTCATATTTGCCGTAAGCGGCCATTTGCAAGGACAATTCATACGCTTGACAGACGGGGACACAGTTGACAACGATATACTTGCCGACACCGCAGAGCTATCAGGTTTATAAAACCTGACCGGTCTCTCTTAATACACACTGGCGGAAGCTCTTCGGCAATTATCGTAAGTCAATTTTACAAAATTGCACTACAGAAAACCCCGATGATGCTTATGCAAAGACGTTACACCTCATTAAAAAAGCTGACAAGGCAACCACTAAGGGAAGGTTCGTAAACAACTTTGGAGTTTCGTCATCGCCCCCCCAC
>WFSA01000312.1 GCA_015486215.1 Anaerolineae bacterium
CAACCTCCAAATCGCACTGTTAAATTCCAAATTTATACTGTTTTTAGCAGCCCTACAATTGACATAATATGCGAATTGAGGAGAATTTATACGTTACGATTGTCGTGATCGTATTTCGTGATCGTTTTCGTGATCGATTTTTTCGATTTTCGATCACGAAAACGATCACGATCACGAGTTAAGGCGAGGTTGCAATCGCCCTATCACCCCATCTGTTAGATCGCATAAATCTGTCATATAATCTGCATTATGAATAGAACTCCACCCCATATCCATGATTTGTGGCAACAACTATATGACGAAATGCTGGGCATTTATGATGAACATAGCATTTATGCCATCGCCGCGCAGAAAGTGGCCGCATTTACGGGAACAAAAACGGTAACGGCCGTTGCCGGCCCCCAATCCAACTATTACGATGTGTGGATTTGCACAGGGGATGGCGATTTGACACAAACAAGATGGCAGGGTGCCCATGATTCCATCGCCGCCCTGCTAAAAAGCGGGCAGCCAGAATGGAAAGTCAAATATGGTTTACCACCCAACGAACTCATTCACAGCGATCTGTGGCAGCTTCCCGCCGATGGTTTGCTCGCCACCCCTTTGCCAATCGGCAGCGTAGACGGTGACTTACGCCGCGGCATCCTCTGCCTCATCGATCCCGATCTTAATGGGATGCTGACAGTCCATAATATCGCTGATTTGGCCGCCAATATCACCATCTATTTAGAACGCGCCTATTGGCGGCAGCAAGCGAATAAACAGGAGATTGAATTTGGCGTTGTCTTCGACATCAGCATCGCCCTCACCTCCTCGCTCAGTTTGCAACATATATTTGACCGCTTAATCGATCCCATCAAATACGCGCTCAATGTGACCTCCGTCTCTGTTGGCCGCATTGAGCCGAACACTGGTGACATTACCTTTGTAAGCACACTGATGGGGCCGCAATTTTCCAAATTACCTCCTGTGCGCTTAAAAAAAGGGGCGGGCATCGCTGGCTGGGTAGCCGAAAATCGGGAGCCGGTCATTATCAATGATGCGTACGCTGATCGGCGTTTCTACTCTCGGGTAGATAATAGGTCTGGCTTTCACACAAATTCCATGATCTGCATCCCATTGATGGTTGAGGATCGTGTCATCGGCGTGCTGCAAGCGATCAATAAACGGGATGGTATTTTTCATGAGAATGATTTGCGTTTATTGCAAGCGATTGGCAGCCCATTAGCCGCTTCTATCGAGAATGCGACATTGCACGAGACGATGTTGACAGAAAAGCGGCGCATTGAGACGATTTTTGCCAATATGTCGGAAGGAATGGCGACGGTGAATCAGCATGGTCTCATCACGAATACGAATGAGGCGTTACATTCGTTATTGAGGATGGATGCGGATGTGCTGCATGGGAAAGAGGCAACGGCCGTTATGCAGTTACATAAGCATAATTTAGCCTCCTTGATCGAAGATGTACGCAGCCAAAAAGATGATTACCTGCAATTACGCACGGAGTTGATACAAGAGGGGGGCAGCACCGTTCCCGTTTTAATCAGTGCCGCTGCCATCGAAACGGAGCAAAACAAAGTGCCCGAAATCATCTTCGTCATCAGCGACCTTCTACAAATTCAAGAAGTGGAACGGATGCGCGATGACTTTTTTCATGGCATTATCCATGAATTACGCACCCCATTGGCGACAATTTTGATGTATGCCCGTCTGTTGCGTGAAGGAAAAGCACGGGAAAAAGAGAAGGCGGATCGTTTTTTGGGCGTGATTGAGCGTGAAAGTGATCGGCTGCAAAAGATGGTGCGGCAAATGTTGCGGCTGGTTAAAATGGAAGCGCGTGAATTTGATCGTAGCCCTGAGCCTATCGCCCTCAATCCGCTTTTAGAAGAGATCGTGCCGCCATTGGCTGACCGTGCCTCAGAAAAAGGGTTACTATTCCATAAGCGTATTCAATCCGATCTGCCGCCAGTGATGGGCAATCGAGAGACCTTCTATCTGATTTTTAAGAATTTGATCGAAAACGCGGTCAAATTCACGCTCTCTGGCACGGTACGGGTTACTATTCGCAATGTCAATGATGAAATCGTTGCCCGTATTCAGGATGAAGGGATCGGGATTCCTGAACAAGCGATGCCTAATCTTTTTGGGCGGTATTTTCGGGCACAAACGGCCGTTGAGCGGGGTATTGCTGGCACTGGGCTGGGGCTATATATGGTCAAGAAAAGTGTGGAAACGTATAATGGCATGATTGAGGTCAGCAGCAAAGAGGGTGAGGGGACAACGTTTACGATTACTTTTCCGATTACGCGGTGGTAGGGCGAGACAAAGTGACAGAATTATAATTCATTTATTGTATCTTCTCAGCATTCTGGGAAGACTTGGCAAATTTTCCTAATGATACTCGTGTAAAATAAAGTGCTGACGAAATTTGTCAAGTCTTGTCCGCGATTTATTGAGAAGATACCATTTATTGATTTGAAATACGGAGTGAAACAAGATGTCTAATAATAATGAAGAGTTGAGCGGATTGGATAGATTGATGGCACGGTTGGAGAGTGCGATCAATGATATGACGGATTTGAAGGTGATAACGGCCGTTGGCAATATCAGCGTCGAGGTTGTCAACACAACTGAGGACGGCATAACCACCAGCATCCGCACAGAAACGCAAAAAGATTCGCGTGCCATCATCAGTGATATTGATTTGATTGACGGCGATATTATGACTGCCATCGACAATATATTCATCACCGATGCAGCATATGCCCATATTCGGGATGAGCATTTGGCACGGGTTAATGATGCCCAAGCGATTGTGTCTCGTAATATCAATGTGCTGAAGGAGTTGGCGACAACGGCGCAAACGTGGAATTCGCAAGCGTAGGGCGCAAATTTTCGACGTTTCGCGGATAAACGCAGATTAAAGGTAGAAAATCCGCGTTCATCCGCGAAATGCACGCGCGAAGCCATCCGCATTATATTTCTTGTAAAATATTTATAAACTATACCGAGAAGTGAACTATGGATAAAGCAGACAAAACGGCCGTTTCCCCTCCATCCATCATCAACCAAGCAAAAGATCGGTTCGCCGACATCACCGCTGACCTGTTTAGTATTGAGGTCAACACCATCCTGCGGGATGACATTACCGCCCAAAAGATGCCGAACCCCCGTCACGCCCTCATTGACATCGGCCAAGCGTACAACAAAGCGATGGTGCAGATGGAAACCGTTTATGGGAAATCGGCTAAAGGAATTGCCCGCAGCGGCACCATCCGCACTACCCGCAACATTCCAGAAATGATGGAGCGTAATGTTGGCAAACGGTATGGCAGTTTCAACGGCTTTGATGGCTTACATGCGTGGGCGGAGCGATTGCTCAACGATACGTACAGTGGCAAAATCGGTCTTCATGCCGATCAAATCGCCATTCTCCCCCGCATTAGAGACAATTCAGACTTGCTCAAGGCAATGTTCACCAATATCGTGCGCGGCAATCCAAATGCGGCTTCTGAACTGCAAGCATTAACCAACAATTACAGCCGCGAAGAGCTTAACGGCTTTCAAAGCACGCCGCCCTTACTGCTGACCGAACAGCAGTTGATACTTGTACGTAAAGTTTGGGAATTGGGGACAGAAGTTATCGTTATGCAAACGGTTGTGCAGGTTGACGGGGATGTCATCACCCGCCTGAACGCTCACTATCTTAATCATGCCCATTATTCTAAAATACAAAATTATCATAATAAAGGAATTGAAATCGCTTTAGAGCATTGGGCAGGATTGGTCAAAGTGGCACAAGATTTGCTGGTTGCCATCGGAAAAGGTCTGGGCAACGCTCTTAAATGATGTCAATGCGCGATTATTTACAGCAATTGATCGCCTTGCAAACGAGCGGGGTTCAGGTTGTCACCTTGATGGATGGGACGACTGCGCTCCCTCAAGATGAGCCTGTCTACACGGGAAAACGCTTTGAAGAAAGGGGAATCCGCACCGTCGTTCAGCCAGATATGGATGTGATGACGATGCTCTCCCCCGATGTTTTGGAAATGGATGGGCTGTGGGCAAAGCACACGGCCGTTGTCCACGAAAAACTATCTATCATCTACAAAACACAACGATGGATACAGCGAAGCTGGCTCTTCGGTATGCCGATCCCCCTCATCTGGCTTCTATACAATTACCTCCATATCGGACTTCTCAATATGTGGATACATATCGTAGAAAGCGTTCTTGTTACGGCCGTTCTCTACCTATCCAAAAAGTTGATCGCCAACACAGCTCTATCCCTCCTCACCCGCTGCATCCGCAAACAACTACGCTAAATCTTATACATTGATTTTGAGGTATCTTCTCAATAAATCGTGGACAAGACTTGACAAATTTCATCAGTACTTTATTTTACACGAGTATCAATAGAAAAATTTGTCAAGTCTCCCCAGAATACTGAGAAGATACGATTTGCCCATGTAAAAAAGGGGAATGGAAGAAGCCGAAGAGTTGAGCGACCGCATCGGCATCATCGATCATGGGGAGTTGTTCGCGCTGGGAACGAAGGATGAATTGACGCAGATGGTGGGCGAGTACGCCACCATCACCATCACCTATGACAGCGACGCTGGCCGACGCAGAAGCCGCCCTCGCCGACGAAGAGACGGCCGCCCTCATCATCATCCCCGCCGATTTTTCGGATGCGCTGCTGGCGGGGGAGACGGTCGCTGTGGATTTCCGCGTCAACGGCACGGCAAACGCGGTGCAGATTGTGGAAACGGCCGTTAATAAATGGCCTTTCCCCAATCCCTCATCCACAAAAACAAGCACAGGACATGAGCCTGTCCTCGTGCAGACGGGGAGCTGTTTACCCCAATCCCCCCACCAAAAAATCCGCGGATTACGCCGATTCGCGCAGATTGGCAGCATAGCTGCTGTAAAAATCTGCGTCAATCTGCGCCATCTGCGGATCAATTATTTGCAAACGGCCGTTTTCCATCCGCTCATTTCAAAAATCCGTTGTTGTCTTGCAAAAAACGGCCGTTTCCCATCCATCCCTTCCCAAATTTGCTGTTACCCACCAAATAAACGGCCGTTTCCCGTTATAATCATTATTTCATGTGCTATACTTAGCCATGAGATTGCAGTAGATATAACAACAAGGAAATAAAATATGCGGCTATATCTTGACAACTGTTGCTTTAATCGTCCTTATGATGATCAAAGTATGCTTACTATACGGCTTGAAACAGAAGCTAAATTGCACATTCAACATGCAATTCGTACTGAACAGTATGCGTTGGGATGGTCGTACATACTTGATTACGAAAATGCAGCTAATCCACTTGAAGAGCGGCGTGCTGAAATTCAAAGATGGGAGGATATTGCTGATGTTTATGCGGTAGAAACGCCCACTATTTTGGCTATGATGAGACAATTTGTTGCTGTAGGCATTAAGCCTAAAGATGCACTGCATATTGCTTGTGCAAAAGAGATGGATTGCCAATACTTTTTGACAGTTGACAAAGGTATTTTGAAGAAAGCAAAGCGCATTGCTCAAATACAAATTCTGACCCCGATTGATTTTGTGATTGAACAGGGATTGTAATAATGATAAATGGAATGAAAGTAGACACGGAAATAAAAGTATTAGGTTTCCAAATTTTAACGCAATATCTGGGATTGGTGGAAGCAGAGCGGTTCATTACATTGATTCAACGCGAAAAATTTGATTATACGCAATGGCAGCAAACGCTTTTTGCTGGTTTAAGCGGGGAAGAGATCAGCCGCCAAGCGATGGATTTCCATAAGAAAAAACCTGAACGGTTGGCGATGGCTGTCGTCTGAAACGGCCGTTTTCCCCAACCCCTCATCCACAAAAACAAACACGGGACAAACGGCCGTTTTTCCCCATCAAAAAATCCGCAGATTACGCAGATTCGCGCAGATTGGCAGCATAGCTGCTGTAAAAATCTGCGTCAATCTGCGCCATCTGCGGATCAATTATTTGCAAACGGCCGTTTTCCCCAATCTCTCATTCACAAAAGCAAGCACGGGACAAACGGCCGTTTCCCCATCAAAAAATCCGCAGATTACGCCGATTAGCGCAGATTACACAGCCGTCCCTATCTGTTCCTTTCTTAATC
>WFSA01000313.1 GCA_015486215.1 Anaerolineae bacterium
AATATGAATTTATGCGTCTAGTATAACTTGGCCTAAGTTCTTAGATGATATACGCCGCCTGTATCGGGAATCGGAATTCCCGATACCTATCTGATGGGAGTTGCGGGAATTCTGATTCCCGCAACAAATAAGATACAAAGACTTCCGCCAGCGTGTACTAGTTTGTTGACGGGGCGGCTCTTTTCTAGGAAAATACTAGTTCCCGTTTAACGGGCGATCTCTTTTAATAATAGGCAGGTGTTGCAGCATGAGCTGCCATTTTGTCACAAGAAGAGTACTTAGCCCGCCTCTTTTCTTGTCTCGATCTAGGCTTCATACGATAGCATCTGCGCTATATTAAGTAATCGGTCACTCCCCCATATCTATGTGGGAAGTGACCGATTGCTATTTAGATCATGTTTTTCAACTGGAAAAACATCCACATTCCCATTATGAAATATTTATGAAGTAGCAAGGAGAAACAATCTCGTGACTGAAACATTAAATCCTTTCAAAATTGCTCAAGCACAGTTTGATGAGGCGGCTGATATATTACAATTAGATGCGGCAATGCGTGAATTTTTGCGTGTTCCGATGCGTGAACTCCATTTTTCCATTCCGGTAAAGATGGATGATGGTTCTGTACAAGTTTTTCAAGGGTTCCGTGTGCAATATAATGATGCACGCGGCCCGTCAAAGGGTGGTATCCGTTTCCATCAGGATGAGACGATTGATACAGTGCGGGCGTTATCTGCGTGGATGACGTGGAAAACGGCCGTTGCTGACATCCCGCTCGGCGGCGCAAAAGGGGGCATCATCTGTGATCCCCGTAACTTATCTGAAGGCGAATTGGAGCGGCTCAGCCGCGGTTATATGCGGAATATCGCCCGTCAAATCGGCATCACCCAAGATATTCCCGCTCCCGATGTCAATACCAATCCCAAAATTATGGCGTGGATGATTGACGAGTATGAGACGCTCATGGGATGGCATGAACCCGGCGTTATCACGGGCAAGCCATTGGCATTAGGCGGCTCAGAGGGGCGTACAGCGGCGACAGCGTTAGGCGGCATCTTCACCTTGCGCGAAGCGGCTAAAGAGTTGAACGTAGATTTGACCAAATCGACCGCCGCTATTCAAGGGTTCGGCAATGTTGGCTCATTCGCTCACAAACTCATCATTGAGGTGTTGGGTGTGAAAGTGGTTGCCATCAGCGATCAGTACGGCGGCATTTATAATGCAGACGGTATTGATTATGACGTTCTCCGCGCTCATGTAGACAAGACGGGCAAAGTTGTCAATATGGAAGGGACCACGCCGATCAGTAATAAAAATTTGCTGGAGTTGGATGTTGATATTTTGGTGCCGGGCGCGATTGAGAATCAGTTGACGGCCGTTAACGCCGACAATATCAAAGCCAGCATCATCGTCGAACTTGCCAACGGCCCCACAACGCCAGAAGCGGACGAGATATTCAACGAAAAAGGGATTTACATTATTCCCGATTTCCTCTGTAATGCTGGCGGCGTTGTTGTCTCTTACTTTGAGATGGTGCAGAACGGGTATCAATACTATTGGGACGAAGCGTTGGTCAACCAGCGTCTCGACAGCAAAATGACGACCGCTTTCCATGCTGTTCACAATATGGCGCAGGAGAAAGGGGTCAGCAATCGTGTGGCGGCTTACTTAGTTGCTGTTGATCGTGTTGTCGAAGCGGTCAGCTTGCGCGGTTGGGTGTAAAAAAGTTTTTTGTTTAACTAGTACACGCTGGCGGAAGTTCTCCGGCAATTATCGTAGGTCAATTTTACAAAATTGACCTACAGAAAACCCCGAAGAACTTAAGCCAAGCAGTACTAGGCAAGAGTGGTTCACTCTTGGAGGAGTGAACCACTCTATACTCCAAAGTTATTTCGATAGAAGATAGGACGCAGATTTTTAAGCACCTCATCAGTGATATTCTTGTGCCATGTACATCCACAGATTTTGCCGATGAACGCAGATAAAATAAATAAAAATCTGCGTATCTTCTCAATAAATCGTGGATAAGACTTGACAAATTTCATCAGCACTTTAGTTTACATGAGTATCATTAGGAAAATTTGTCAAGTTTCCCCAGAATACTGAGAAGATACAAATCTGCGTCCTATCCTTTACGTTGAGCTAACGGCCGTTTCCGCCTTTTCCATCCCTGTTTTCACAGTACCCCATAAATCAAGTACCACCGGAATAAACGAGAGTGCCCACAGCATATATGCCGTGCCGTGCAGTACCGCACGCATTGGCAAAATAAGAATACTAGCCCATAAAAAGAGAGAGCCGATATTGACCAAAGCAAAACTGACCCACGTGCCGCCCAACTTCGCCCCTTTTTCGTCAATGAAGAAACGATAGAAGAAGTAGGGCAAAATAGCGAAGCCGAATTGCAGTAACCAGCCATAAATTAATGCTTGCGGGGTGGTGCTTTCCAGTGCGGAGGCGGGCAGAGGGCTTTCTATGTCAAAAATGACGAATGGAGCCATAGAGAGCGGCGCAAATAACCAGAAGTAAGAGAACAACAAATGGGTGATGCCCGGTGTGTGAGCCTCTTTGTTGCTGTCACCCTTCAATGGTTTGATGGCGATGATTAAGAGCCAAATATTAGCGACGGTATGCGGCAATGCGCCGAGTGCAGCGATAGTTTTGCTAGAAACCCATGGGCTGATGACTAATCCTAACGCGCCCAATGTCATCATCCAAAAAATGGGGGTGATCGCTTTGGGATTAGACAACTCCCGCTTTGTCCAAACGGGATACAAATCAATAAAGAACCCGACAAAAACCAGCGACATAAAGCCCCAATTGTTGGCGTGGATATGTACTTCGCCCGCATCACCAACGATGCCCAACGGTTCAATCCAGCCTGTAAAGTAACCTGTGCCAACGAGGATGCCGATCAAGAAGAAGATGAGGCCGGCTATATAGAATTTACGGCCGTTGCTCCCCCCCTCTGCCTTCTCTGACCGTCTGCGAATTTTGATCAATTGAATAGAGAGTAAAGTCGTGGCCGTAAAAACCAATGTCCCGCCAGCGATAATCGGGACTGCGTTCACCATCGGAATGCCGATGAGTAAAAGGGCTATACCACCATTCAAAGGGAGCCAAATATCCCAGCGCATTTTAGGACGCGGTATGCCATGATATTTAGCTGATAAGGCGGGCATTACCCCAAAAACAAGCTGAGTCATCACGCCCAGCGTGATAAAGTGCATACGCAGCCAAACCATGCCATTGAACCACGGCGCGATCTGCCAGCTTATGAATGAACTCTCCACCGCAAATAGGATTGCGATGAAAAAATACAGAAATGCCATGAGCAGGTAAGGGATCATTGTAGTTTCCTTTTAGTTATGTAATAGGTAAATTTTTGATAGTACAAGAAATTGTCCGCAGATTTCGCAGATTAGCGCAGATTGAACATTTTTATCTGTGTTAATCTGTGAAATCTGCCGGATCATTCTTTTCCACCATCATTTTTTGCCCTTGATCTTTGGACAAGCATTAATGTTAAAATGATCGCCCAGATGACGATACGGACTGTTGTGGCGACGAGACTGTCTATTGCCACAATGCCTGTATACGCTGTCAGCAGGACGAGCATCGTTATACTGTGCATGGATAGGGTGGCGATAACGGCCGTCAACCCATACTTCGACTTTTTCCAGAGGAGAACGGCCGTTACCACCACTGTCACCACCCCGATGATTAGATTATGCGCGGGCAGCCACTCAATGACGGTATACTCCTTAGTCCCATTGAAAAAAACAACCTGCCCGCCCGCAACAATAGCCATCGCTCCGATGATGAAGGCCAGAACTGATGCAGTTTTGTTGAGTTTCATCTTTTTCTCCTGCTGAACGTGCTTCACGCCGCTAGAGTGAAGCATTCTGCGTTAAATCTGTGTTTAAACGGCCGTTTCCATTAAGGAAGGAGGAGTATCTTCTCAATAAATCGTGGACAAGACTTGACAAATTTCATCAGTACCTTATTTTACACGAGTATCATTAGGAAAACTTGTCAAGTCTCCCCAGAATACTGAGAAGATACCTACCAAAGTTGTCATTCCCGCCCCCATCCCCACCTTCGTGAGGGCAGGCGCTTCGTGAGGGCAAACTCTTTTAGGCGGGAATCTATGATTTTCCAGACTGTGGGTTCCAGCCTTCGCAGAGCCTGTCCTCATGAAGATGGGGGAATGACAGATGGAAGTTTCGGGTTTTATTTAATCCTCATTCGTAACTACTCAGCCCTTGTCCAAATTAACCACAAAGACACGAAGAACATAAAGTTTTTTAAGATTTTCTTTGTGATCTTTGCTTCGTAATATCTCAATATTTCGGGGTGAGTACAACAAATTAAGAAAGGAACAAATTGCGTCAGTCGAGTCAATCTGTTCTTTTCCAAATCTGCTGTACTCATGTCCCCAATTTTTTGAGAAGACACTTTGCTTCTTTGTGGTGAAATAATTGATAGGCTGAGTAGTTACGCTTATTCCTAAACGGCCGTTTCCATCTTCGCCATGCCCGCTTTCATCTTGTTCCAGAGGTCAACCGCGATAGGAATCATCCCGATTGCCCAGAGCAAGTACGCTGTGCCGTGCAAGATGTCCCGTGCCGATTCAATAAAGATACTTGCCCACAAGAAGAAACCGCCAGCGTTGATCAGAATCAAGCTTAACTTTGTGCCGCCCAATTCAGCTTTCTTGTCATTAAACAGATACCGTTGGAAGAAATAAGGAACGATGGCAGCTCCAAACTGGAACACCCATCCATAAATCAACGCTTGCGGAGCCATCGCCTCAATGACATCATTAGGCAAGTCACCAATGCCTAGAACGACAAACGGAGCCATCAAAATCGGCGCCAATATCCAGAAGTAAGAGCCGAGCAGATGCTGCATACCGATGCTTGCCCCGTCTTTGCTGTCGCGCAACGGCTTGATGGCGTTGATGAGCAGCCATATCGTCGCCGCTAGATGCAAAACTAAGCCGGGAACGAGTAGCACCCATTTGACGATAGGATAGCCGCCGATGAACCATGGCCCAAAGATGAGACCGAACGCGCCAACAGTCATCATCCAGAAGATCGTTTTGATAGAGTCTGGATTGGCAAGCGGCCGTTTTGCCCATACCGCATACAAATCAATCAATAATCCAGCAAAGACAAGCGATAGCAGCCCCCAATTATTGGCATGGATATGTACCTCAGTCGCGTTACCCGTAATAAGGAGTGGATCAACCCACCCTGTGAACAATCCTGTGCCAACGATGATGCCCAACAAGAAATAGGCCAATCCTGCAATATAAAATTTGCGTCCATACGATGGCACATCATTGTTTTTGGGACATATGTTGTTCAATTGACCTATCAGCAATGCTGTTGATACAAAGATAAATGTGCCGCCGACAATGATAGGGATATGGGCTGTCAGGGGGATGCCCATAATCAACAGCGCAATACCTACATTCAGCGTCGCCCAAATATCCCAGCGCGTTTCAGGGCGCGACAGACCATAACGGCGGGCTGTCAAAAGAGGCATCAGGCCGAAAAGTAGTTCTGTTAATACGCCTAGCGTGATGAAATGAAGGCGCAGCCAGACCATGCCGTTGAACCAATCTAATAAGCCAAGACTGGCAAAGGAAGCGTCAAAAGCCATCACTACAGCGACCAGCATATATAAAAAGGCGGCTAAAATATAGGGAATCATGCGTTTGTTCCTTTTTGTTTGCGTCGTTTGTTACGCTTCCATTTACTGATATAAGGAATAAGATACAGATAGCCGCCAGTGATGACCAATAACAGCATAAGTAATGATTGGGCGATTTCCCATTGGGGAATGCGTGCCATTACTTGCCCATTGCCTGACACTTTCAAGACGACAGAGATGGGTACGAGAATAAGGGTGGGGATGGCGAACCATCGGTGGAGTTTACGACTCCATTTGTTCCAGACTTTCATAAAAATATACTCCTTTTTGAGTATCTTCTCGGTATTCTGGGGAGACTTGACAAATTTTCCTAATGGTACTCGTATAAAATAAAGTGCTGATGAAATTTGTCAACTCTTGTCCACGATTTATTGAGAAGATATCTTTTTGATGAGGATTAACCGCAGATTGGATTTGTAAACCCAGCCTGCGCTTAATCGGGGGAATTAGAGATGATCATGATTTTTACACTTTTTTGGCGACCCAGCGTGTCGTCCCTACAATTCCCTCCTGTAGGGACGATTCGCCGAATCGCCCCGCACAACATACATTGTAAAGACGATTTGCCCAATTCTGAACCATGCCTCTTTATGGATATGCTTCATTTTACACAAAATGAAGCGTACTCCTTTATGCTTTTCTTTTTCCTATGGCACTGCCCAATTGGTCAAGCAGGCTATAGATAACAGGCACGATGATCAGCGTCAACGCCGTGCCGACGATGAGGCCGCCCATCACCGCTTTGCCCAACTCGGCGGCGATGATTGCGCCTGCTTCTTTGCTTGTTGCTAACGGCACCAGAGCCAGAATGGCGGTCAACGCCGTCATCCAGATGGGGCGCAGACGGGTGCGGCCAGCTTGTACGAGTGCGGCGTATGTCAGTTCGCCCTTTTCGCGCAGCTGCTTCACCAATTCCATCAACACAATACCGTTCGTCACCACCACACCGACCAACATCATAAAGCCGATCATCGCTGAGATGCCAAGATTGCTATTGGTGATGTACAGTGCGATTGCCGCGCCGACGAGGGCGAATGGCAGGCTGAACAGGATGGTGAAGGGTAGCAGCAAACTGCGGAAGGAGAGTGCCATGATGATATAAACCAGCACAATGGCGATACCAATGGCGCGGATCATGGATTGGAATCCTTCAACTTGTTGTTGTGAGTCGAACCCTTCGGTGACGATGACGGAGGCGGGCAGGCTGTCCATGTCTAGCACCGCTTGTTTGGCTGCTTTGGTCGCGCCTAATGTGTCATTGGTTTCCAATTCGCCGCCAAAACTGATGGCAGGACGGCCGTCTATCTGCATAATCACATCGCCGCCGCTACCGTCGAGCAATGCGTCCACCGTACTGTCTACGTTTGCGATGTCGGGCTGGCCGTCATCGTCCATGTCCACCTCACCCAATGCCGCTTTCACATCGGGGGCGATGGCGACGAGATCGTCCAGTGAGTCGCCCGTCACCGTCAGGGCAAAGCCGCCGAAGCCGCTCTGTCCGCCGGCCGAGACAATAACTTGATCTTCGCCAAAAACGGTGATAGCTTCTTCGCGTACCTGCTTGGTAATTGTGTCAATAGCATCTTGATCTTCGACGCTGATGGTGATGTTGCCGACGTTTTGGCTGACACCGCCACCCATGAGTAACGCCTGCATTCCGCCGCCGCTGCCAATTTCCGTTTGCACCGTTTCGATGCCTTCTATGCCATTGAGTACCGTTTCAAACGATTCGGCCAATGCGTTTGTTTCTACCATCTTTGTGCCGCTAGGCATTTTGATGATTACATTGACTGTTGGTTCGCCCATGCTGGGGATGAAACTTTTTGGCAATGTAGAGAGAAGGAACAAACTGCTGGCAAAAACAAGGGTGGAGATGCCTATAACAGCGGCGCGGTTGTGCAGCGACCATTCAAGCATCGGGGTGTACCATCGCTGCATTGCGCTCTCTTTCTCTTCGGGGATGTTTTCTTTGCTGATGAGCAAAGACATCATGGCAGGAACGGCCGTTATTGATACGGTAAAGCTGGCGATGAGCGCGTACGTCACCGTCAGACCGAATGGGAGGAAGAAGGAGCCGATCAGCCCGCCGACTAAACCAAGCGGCAGGAAAACGACCATCGTTGTCACCGTCGCTGAGAAGATGGCAACGGCTACTTCGCGCGTGCCAGCGATAATTGCCCCTTCTAAATCATCACTATTTTGAATGTGACGGTATGAATTTTCCAGCACGACGATGGAATCGTCCACGACGCGGCCAATGGCGACGGTGAGGCCGCTCAAGGTCATAATGTTCAGTGTGATGCTGGTGGGAGCGAGACGGGCGATGTAGACGAGCAGCCCGTTACTGCTGGCGAGGGCGGCATTGTCGAGCCATGTGCCGATGGTCGGTGGAATCATCCACATAAAGAAGAATGCGCTGAAGATGGAGAGCGGGATGGAAACGGCCGTTACCAACGTCGCCCGCCAACTTAACTTGTATTTTCCGCGCACATGCCCGCTTAGGAAAACAAGAATGATGAGGATGGCGAACACGCCGCCCAACGCGCCATCGCGTGAGACACCGGCGATAGAATCTTCGATGAATGTCGCCTGTTCAAACACCATATGCACATTCATATCACTGTTATCGGCGGTGAATTTGTCGAATTTGTCGAAGATGAGATGGGCGGTTTCGACCGTGTTCGCATCTCCATCTTTGTAGACGGAGACGAGAACACTGGCGTTGCCATTCGTGCGCGTGGCCGATGATTCAGGCACGAATACGGCGACATCACCCGTCGCCACGCCGCGCAGATGGGATACCGTATCGGCATCAAAAGCGTCCGCATGTTCATTCAGCAGATAGGTCAGCGTTTCGGGCGACATCTGCTCCAAAATGATGATGGAAAGATTCTGGACGAAATTTTCTTCGTTGGCGGCCAAATATTCCATCACATCGGGGGTGAGATCGTACATTAACTGCGGATTGGCGTTGGGCGAATCGGGGATGAAGTTGAGTAGTTCGGCCGCACCATCTTTGAAGCTGTTGTTGAGCAGTTCATAAGCGTCGGTGAACATTGGCGGGTCGCCTTCGGGGCTGTCTTCCGCCCAGATGCCAGTGAGTAGCGGCACATCGCCAGCTGCCTCTTTGGCCGCTTCCGCTTCTGCTTGTTCAGCGAGCGCAAGTTCGCCCGTGCCGCCATATTCGGCGGCCAATGTGTCCAATTTTGCACGCAGATCGCTGTCGAGTGTCTCCACAAAGGCGGCGGGCAGCAGGGCGATGGATTCGGCAGGCATCAGCTGCAGATGGTCATCGCTCAACATGCTCAGCATCTGTATTCCCTGCTCGCCAAAGCCAGCGAGCGGACGGATGAAGTCGGGGGATAAGTCTTGAGCGAATTCGATTTCAACGCCGGCCGCTTTTGCTCCTTGAATGAGCATGTCGGGCAGACGGGCGGGGTCTGTCTCTTCGACAATTTCTTCCACCTTATCTGCACCTTCTGTATCTGTCTTAGCGACCATCATCTCATGCTGTTCGGCAGCGATGATGATATTGGTGACGGTTTGTTGCAGGACGGGGTCAAGATTGCCCAAAATCGGGGCGGGTATGGCGGCCAGCAGAGCGGGATCCATTGCCAGCACGATTTCAGGGGTCAAGTCGTTGAGTAGTTCGGGCGGGAAACTGCCGAGCATAGAAGCGGCTTGCACGGGGATGTCGGCGGTGCTTTCTAGCGCGAGGCCGGCATTGGTGGAGAATTTCACCCATGATTCGGGCAGGGGAACGGCCGTTGGCATTTCCCCATTGGCCGCTTGTTGAATGGCGTTCAGCTGCGGTAATACGTCGTCGGCGAGGGTGTCGGCGAGGGCGGATTGGAGGATAACGGCCGTTGTTTCTGGCGCAAATGCGATCCACATCTCAGGGGTGAGCGCGTTGAGCATGTCGGGAGCCATCTGGCTGATGGTTTCCATGAATTCGGGTGTAATATCGGCCGTTGTGCTGATGGTTTGCCCCATTTTTGCCGCGCCGCTGATCCATGTGTCGGGCAAGGGGACTGACTCAAATTGGGGCAGTTCCATCCCCTCTTGTGCGGGAGGCAGCAATAGAGCGGCAACCGCATCTTGCGTATCCGCATCCAATCCTTTGAGG
>WFSA01000314.1 GCA_015486215.1 Anaerolineae bacterium
AAATGACAGATGGAAGTTTCTAGTATAGCTTGGCGGAAGTTCTTAGATGATATACGCTGCCTGTATCGGGAATCGGAATTCCCGATACCTATCTGGTGGAGCGTTGCGGGAATTCCGATTCCCGCAACAAATAACATATAAGGACTTCCGCCAGTGTGTACTAGGGCGATTACAACCCCAGCTTGTCGATGAATGAATTCATCGCCTGATACAAGAAACATGCTAAGGAACAAGGATTAAATAAAACCAGAAACTTCCATCTGTCATTCCGAAGGCAGGAATCCACAGACTGGGAAATCATGGATTCCCGCCTAAAAGAGTTTACCCTCACGAAGGTGGGGACGGGAATGACAACTTTGGTAGTTAAATGAATCCTCGGTATCTTCTCAGTATTCTAGGGAGACTTGACAAATTTTCCTGATAATACTCGTGTAAAATAAAGTGCTGATGAAATTTGTCAAGTCTTGTCCACGATTTATTGTGAAGATACTGTAATCACCCTATAAAACCGTCGAAATATCGAAATACAAGTGTACCTGCACACCTGCAAACCTGCACATTCTACTTCGTATGTCCGTTACTTCGCGGGCAAAAATGGCCGTCTGGGTCGATCGGCTTGCCGCAATTTCCGCAAATCGGCCGTCCATTATTGATAACCTCCATAATATGCTCAGCAAATTCACGAAGATACGCCCGCGTACACCAGAAGCTGACGCGGTTTGGCTCCTCCCCTTTTGATTCGATCAACTCATACGCTATGATGACGATTTTATCCGTTAATTTATCGTATCCTAACGCCATATTCCCTACACGAAAGAGGGGTTCAATTGGCTCTTTTAAGCGCATATCACGAATCGCTGTCCGCAATTGCGAGATGGATAGAGGGGCTGTTTTTAATAGTTCATCCCAAAGCAGCAACATACTGCTCCCCAATAATCGGGCTTGCTCTTTTTCGATACGTAGCGAGATAAGTTTATTTTCTTGTTGACCTTGTAGATAAAAGTGACGTTTTCCCGGCTCGCCGACTGCACCAATCGTCAGATGTGAAACAGAGTTGAATTCAATATGATGTGCCATAATAATCCTTTGGGGGTGGGGATTTATTTTATACCAAATTTTACGGGCGATCCATCAGACCGCCTTTCTCTCCTCTATAATAGCACAAAAAAACAGGGTGTAGAGATGGGGATGGTATTTTCTCTTATAGTATGTTACTGCTCATTATCGTTTTTGCGCTGTTGGCGAGAAGGGCTTGGACAACGGCCGTTTCCCTCCCCTCATCCACCAGCACGATAACATTGCCGCCGCGCCCTGCGCCGCTCAATTTGGCTCCCATCGCGCCTGCGTCCATCGCCGCGCCGACTAATCTGTCCAAAATGGGGGCGGAAACGCTCATTTTTTGTAATAGATGATGATTTTCTGTCATCAAACGGCCGATTTCAAGCAAATCGCCTGTGCCAATGGCGGTTCGGGCAGAGTGGGCGATGGTGCCGCATTGGTCAAATAAACGATTGAAAACGGCCGTTTCCCGTTCCCATCGCCGCCGCACGTCCATCACCACATCCACCGTTTTGCTGCTGATGCCGCTGTCGGCAATGAGAAGATGCAACGGCCGTTTGACTGTAAAAGTCTCAATTGGCTCCCCTTTCACAAAATAAATCGGTTTTTCGTACACCACCACCGTATTATCAATCCCGCTCGGCGTGCCATGATGCAATTTTTCCACCTCATACGTCAATGCACTCACCCACTCGTCCGTCGCCAATTCAGTGACGGCGCAAAAATCGGCCAATGCGCGGATGATGGCGGCACTGATCGCCGCGCCGCTGCCCAAGCCGCTGGCAATCGGCAGCTGGCTGCTGACAGTGAGCGTGAACGGGGGCAGCGTCGGCAAATCGGCGGCGCGTTGGAAATGATGAATGACAGCGGCGAGGGGATCGTCGAGGGATGTTTGGGATAACGGCCGTTTTATTCCCAAATCTGGCGCGATAAGAAGCGTCTCTTTTGATGAGTGGATGGTCGCAGTTGCCCGGCTTTGCGAAACGGGGGCGGCGATGGCTGGACGGCCGTAAACGACCGCGTGTTCGCCAAACAAAATCACCTTTCCTGGTGCCGATGCTGAAATCAAACCCGGCTGGCTTCCCTCTTTACACATACAAAATCCAAAACGCAATCACGCCAAAGAGTAGCACGGTCGCTTGAATCGGGCGGTCGCGGAGCGCGATCTCTTCGGGCGCACCCCCTTCATTCCGCACATAAATCAAGTACATATAGCGAAATAGCCCGTACATCAAAATGGGAATGGTCAACATCATGCTGTCGTTTTTGGGTAATCCCTCTGACAAAAAGGTGTACAAGCTATAAAAAACAACGATACCCGTCGTCACCATTCCCAGCAGCCGATCTATCAAATCAAGATTGTACTCAGCCAAAATGGGGCGGTGCCTGCCCGCGTTTTCGCCCAGCAGTACCAGCTCATTCCGTCGCTTGCCCAAAATCAAAAACAGTGCCAAAAAACCGCCAAAAACATAGAGCCATGGGGAAAAGCGTTCTACATCAATGATGGCAACGCCGGCCGCTATCCGCAAAACAAAGCCGAGCGACACAATAAGAATGTCGAACAGCACTACATTTTTTAACCAGAAGGTGTACCCGATCTGCATCAGTAAATAGGCAAGCAAAACGAGGGCAAAATTGGGGGCGAGGGCGTATCCTGCGGCAAGGCTGCCGATGGCAAAGATAATAGCGGCGATAGTCGCAACGGTGCGGTTTAATTCGCCGGCAGGCAACGGCCGTTTGCATTTTGTCGGATGCTGGCGGTCATTTTCAATGTCCGATAGATCGTTCATCAAATAAACCGCGCTGGACATCAAACATAGCAGCATAAACGCGGCTGCCACATGGGCAAAACTGACAGGATCGATTATCTTGCCATCAAAAAAGATAGCGACAAAAACAAATCCATTCTTAGGCCACTGACGCGGCCTCATCGTCTTCAACAAACCAGCAAACATATTTTTAATGTAACTACTCAGCCATTGTCCACATTAACCGCAAGGACACGAAGAACACGACGTTTTTTAAGATTTTCTTTGTGATCTTTGCTTCTTTGTGGTGAAATAATTGATAGGCTGAGTAGTTACTTTTTAATGAACAATGAGCAAATTGCTCTTGGTCCATTCATTTATTGACATGGTTCAAATTAGGGTGAATCATCTTTACAGTTGTTGCGCGATTGGGCGGCCATATAGGGGCGCGGCCTTGTGCCCGCCCTCAAAGTGTAAAGATCATCTTGCGTAAAATGAACCATGTCCATTTATTTAATGGCGAGAACGGTAAAGCGAATCGTGCCGCCGGGAGATTGGAATTCAACGGTTTGCCCTTTCTTCGCCCCCAATAATGCCTTGCCGATGGGAGATTCGTTGGAAATCATCCCTTTACTGGGGTCTGCTTGTTGTGCGCCGACGATTTTGTATGTTTCTTCATCATCATACCCTTCTTCGGTCACGGTGACGGTGCTGCCCATATGGACACTGTCGGAACGGGTCGGGGGTGCGATTATTTTCGCTCTTCGCACAACGTCTTCCAAATCACGGATACGCGCCTCAACAAACCCTTGCTGCTCTTTGGCATCATGGTAATCGGCGTTCTCTTTCAAGTCTCCTTGTTGGATGGCTATGCGTAGTTTTTCGGAAAGCTCATCCCGTTTGACTGTAGTAAGTTGTTCCAATTCTTCTTTAATTTCGCGTAACCCTTCTGCGGTTACATATTCAATATCATTATTATAATCCATTTTTCACTCCATTTAGCATACAAAGTGATGGTATCAACTTGGTCTGCCAAACAAAAGATTGGTTCAATCTTGGAGATTGAACCAATCTTTGTACGTCTTCTATTCTATTTTTATCGTTTTGGGGTTATGCGTCTTCTGAACCAGCCATCAACAGGCCGACACGCTCGCGAGTCGCTTCGGCGATGGGTAAAATTTTGACGATACGGCCGTCGAACATCACCGCCACACGGTCTGCTAAACTCAATACTTCATCCAATTCGGCCGAAATAAGAAGAACGGCCGCCCCTGCATCCCGTTGTGCCACAATCTGCGTATGGATAAATTCGATAGAGCCGACATCGATCCCACGCGTCGGCTGGGCAGCGATCAGCAGCTTTGTTGGCCGCGAAAACTCGCGGGCAACGATCACTTTTTGCTTGTTCCCGCCAGAAAGGCTGCTCGCGGGGGTCTTTACGCTGGGAGTACGCACGTCGTACTTTTCAATCAACTGTTCACCGTGCGCGTCAATCGCGTCTTGGTGCATGATGATCCCTGTGGCGTACGGTTTTTGGTAATAATCGTTCAAAACCATATTGTCAGCCAGCGAATATGGCATGACTAACCCATGTTTTTCTCGATCTTCGGGAATATGGGCGACACCGAGTTCGGTAATTTTGCGCGGGGAGAAATGGGTGACCTCTTGCCCTTCAATCCAAACACGGCCGTTTACGGCCGTCCGTAATCCGGTCAATACCTCGACCAATTCTCTCTGCCCATTCCCCTGCACACCAGCAATGCCGACAATTTCACCAGCACGCACTTCAAAATCAGCCCCACGCAAAATTAGCTGCTTACGATCATCGAACGCTTGCAGCCCTTCAACTTTCAACACCACAGCACCAGCGTCCGCTTTCTCTTTATCCACGCGCAACAGCACGGCACGCCCAACCATCAATTCAGCTAAACTTTCTTGGGTCGATTCGGCCGGTTTTGCCGAGCCGACAATTTTACCGCGCCGCAATACGCCGACGGTATCGGCCACATTCAATACTTCTTTTAATTTATGGGTGATGAAAATGATGGACACGCCTTCATCTGTCAAATCATGCATGATACGGAATAGTTCGTTCGCTTCTTGAGGGGTAAGAACGGCCGTTGGCTCATCTAAAATCAGAATGTCAGCATCCCGATATAACGCTTTGATGATTTCAACACGTTGCTGCATCCCGACAGGGAGGTCTTCGACAACGGCCGTTGGGTCAACATCCAATCCATACTGATGCGACAATTCACGAACCCGTTCCTCCGCCTTCCTGCGGCTCAACACCCCGCCCCCGCGCGTAATTTCCGACCCGAGCATCACATTCTCAGCAACCGTCATCACAGGAACCAATTGGAAATGTTGATGCACCATCCCCACGCCGCGATCAATCGCATCGCGCGGGTTAGACATCTCTACCTTTTCCCCCTTGATCCAAATTTCACCTTCATTGGGGCGGTATAAGCCATACAGCATATTCATCAATGTACTTTTGCCAGCCCCATTTTCACCCAAGAAGGCAAGAATTTCTCCTTTGTGCAGTTGCAAATCAACGCTATCATTTGCTAACACACCTGGAAAACGCTTTGTAATCCCTTTCGCTTCCAGAACGATGGGAGGATTTGTTTGCTTACTCATAAATTGCTCCATAACTCAAAACGCCGTCACATTTCCATCGCATGACCAGCAAATGCATCCACAGATGGCTCCAGCACTGCCCATTCGAGAAGCTTCTTTAATTGTGTCATATCACTTATTTCTTCCAGTTTCACCCGCAAATCAGAGGAGATTTTACTAAAACGAAGGGTTAATACATGCGTGATAGACTCTTGTATTGTATTTCTTGCCCCTTCTCTCATCGCCCGTTGTTCTATAGAAGTGATGTATTTCATTTTTCGCTCCTCTTCATACTCTTCGATTCTTGTTTCAAAATCGGTAGACAACGCTGATGTCAAAAGCATAATCCAATCAATGAGCTGTACTCTGTTTTTTATTCCGTTTCATAAAGTTGCCCAACGGCCGCTGGTGGACGGGATCGGCCAACGAAGCCAGCCAAGACGATAATCGTCAGCAAATAGGGTAACATGCCGATGAATTGATGGGGAATTTCGATATTACCGCTGAACTGCAACTGCGTTTGATATGCAGAGGCAAACCCGAACAGCAGTGCCGCACCCCATGAGCCAAGCGGTGTCCATTTACCAAAAATCATCACCGCGAGAGCGACGAAACCGCGCCCGTTTGTCATGCCCCGTTCAAAAGAGCCGACCGCTTCTAATGTTAAGTATGCCCCTGCCAAGCCAGCAAATGCGCCGGCAAAGGAGACGTTCAAATAGCGGGTTAGATTAACATTGATGCCCACTGTATCAGCCGCGCTGGGATGCTCACCGATGGCGCGTGTGCGTAAACCCCAAACGGTACGAAAGAGAGCAAATTGCACAGCGATAACCAAGAGCATTGTTAAATAGGTGATGGGCGGGTTGTCGAACAGGACTGGTCCAATCAATGGAATTTCTGCCAACGGCCCTAGCGGGATGGAGGGTAATTTCCCCTTTGTTGTCAGCCCGACTTGGTAGAAGAAGCTGGTCAAGCCTAAGGCCATGATATTAATGACAGTGCCGCCAATAATCTGATCCATCTTCAAGCCGATAGACATCCATGCCAAAAACAGTCCCATCCCCATCCCAGCCAAAATGCCGCTGGTGATGGCAATAAAGAGGTTACCTGTGTAGACGTTGACTAAAAAGCTGACAAAGGCGGCCATCAACATTTGTCCTTCGATGCCGATATTGATGATGCCTGACCGTTCACCAATGAGGCCGCACAATGCGCCTAAAACAAGCGGCGTGGATTGGCGGATCGTTGAGGAGAGAACGGCCGTTGTCGTTATCGGATCATTCATATATTTGTACAGAACGACAGCGGCCAGCAATAATGCACCGCCAATCATCATTGTCTTAGAATCAATCTTCTTTTTTGTGTTCGTTTTTGTCACTGTCGCTGATGTTGCCATAATAAATCCCACTTTTTTATTTATCTGAAAAGTCCAAGGTCATTTATGAATTTAACTCTCAATATCCGTAACCGCTTAAGCATCTAAAAATGTAACTTCTCAAAAAGTTGGGGGCATAATTACAGTTAATGAGGAAAGGAACGAATTTACTCGACTGACGTAATTTGTTCCTTTCTTAATTGATTGTCATCACCCCCGAAATACTGAGAAGATACTTAAAAATCACTTCAATTTCTCTATCCCCAACCTGTGCCTAAGGAAACCTTATCACCATCTTCGCCGCGACGGCCAAGCAGCCAGCGCACGATCACATCGGCAGAGACAAAGAAGAGCATCAATGCCTGAATCACGTCAATAATTTGGAAAGGTACGTCGGCATCAAACTGCATTTGGCTGGAGCCGGCCTGCATCGCCCCGACCAAAATAGCGGCAGGGATGACACCTAATGGATGCGTCTTGGCGAGCAGAGCGATAGTGATGCCGTCGAAGCCGAGTCCTGCATTAAAGCCAGGTTGATAACGGCCGACTACGCCGAGCGTTTCGATTGCGCCGCCCATCCCAGCCAAAAAGCCGCTGAATCCCATCGTCATAATGATAATTAACGGTACTTTGATACCTGCGTATTGAGCCGCAAAAGCGTTTAGACCTGTTGTTTTAATCTCATATCCCCATGTGGTGCGCTCAAGAAGATACCATGTGACAAAAGCCATCAAAACAGCGATGAAGAAGCCGATGGGAACGAAGCCCCAAGCGGGGATAACGGCCGTTTCCAAAACTGCCGGCGTACGGGCGATGATACCCTCATCTTTCCAAGGCCCATTCGCAAAATAATCGGTCAAGTTAATGGCAATATAATTCAACATGATGGTGGTGATAACCTCATGCGCGCCCGTGTACGTCTTCAATGCTCCAGAGATGGCGGCGTATAATGCGCCTGCCAAACTGCCGGCAAACAGGGCTAGGGGCAGATGGATGATAAGCGGCAATCCAGTCACAGCAAAACCGATATAAGCGGCCGTTATCGCGCCGACTAATAATTGCCCCTGCCCGCCAATATTGAACAGGCCAGCCTTAAACGCAAAAGCGACTGCCAACCCGCCTAAAATCAGCGGCGTTGACTTTTCTAATGTGCGTCCAAACGCTTTCATGCTGCCAAACGAGCCTTTGAACAATGCCTGATACGCTTCCATCGGGCTTGCGCCTGAAATCAAAAGCAAAATTGCCCCGATGAGCAAAGCCAATAACACAGAAACGAGCGGTATACTCACTGCACGCCAAACACGGCCGATGCTCATCCCTTCAGATGAATCTTTCTTCTTTTTTGTCGCCATAAAGTTTTCACCTACACCTGCCTGTTTAGCAGAAAATACATCATAAACCACAATCGGCGCATAAAAATGCACCCACCCGCGAATTATACAAGGTTATCTGATTTTGGCAGATTAAATTTTATGCCGCACTAGCACAGCTTGGCGGAAGTTCTCCAGCAAGTATCGTAGGTCAAATTTGCAAATTTGACCGTGCAATTTTGCAAAATTGGACATGGTTCATTTTTGATGAAATGATCTTTACACTTTTTGGGCGACCCAGCGGGTCGCCCCTACGATTCCCTCCTGTAGGGGCGATTCGCTGAATCGCCCAACACAAGATAAATTGTAAAGATGGTTTGCCCAATTTTGAACCATGCCCAAAATTGCATTACAGAAAACACCGAAGAAGGTAGGCCAAGCAGACCTAGTACACGCTGGCAAAAGTTCTCCAACAATACGAAGGTGGGGATGGGGGCGGGAATGACAGTCAAATATATTCGTTAAGTTTACGAATATGAAGGGTGAACGCCCTCTGCAAATATTAATCAGGGGGGGAAGGTTTACCAATGCGTTGTGAACGATGTTAAACTATGATGAGTATTGATAAATTATGGAGAATTTTATGAAATCAAAAGCAACCCTAGCCCTCATCCTCTTATCTATCTTTATCATGACAAAACTCCATTCGCAACAGGCGCGTGCGGCTTCTTTTCCTGAGAGCGAAACGGCCGTTTCCGCTCCCGTTCTTAAATGGAGCAACGGCGGCTGCTACTCATCATGGTGCGAGACAGGCTGGTACTCCTCCCCAGCCGTCGCCGACTTAGATGGCGATGGAAAGCCAGAAGTAATCGGCTCTCCGTACACCCTCTTTGTATTAAACGGAGAGGACGGCTCTGTGCAATGGAGCAAAGACCCGCCCGGCGGCCGTACATGGCCGGGAGCCGTCGTCGCTGATATAGATAACGATGGCGATTTAGAGATCGCTCTAGCACAAAGCGGCGGCCATCTCACCGTTTACGATCATGCGGGCAATCAACTATGGTCAAAACAGCCCGAAAACGGCGAATTGCGCGGTCTGTCCGCTTACGATTTGGACAATGACGGCACGCTGGAGCTGGTTGTAACAGCGACGGGCAACGGGGTGAACAGTTATGTGTACGAGCATGACGGCACTTTACGCTCCGGCTGGCCTCAATTGAGCAATAGCAGCGGCTATGCGTGGGGTGTTTATAACGACAATGCCGCTTTGGGCGATTTGGATGGGGACGGCGCAGGCGAAATCGTCGTCCCCTCCGATGTGCATTACATCAATGTGTACGAAGCGGACGGCTCGCAACTGCCAACCCATGCAAAATATGGCGACAAAGGATGGGGCGCGGTCGGCATTTGGGAAAGTGCCGACATTGAACTACGCGGCTGGGGAGAGTGTAATGGGGATCGTGCTGAAAGCTACCGCACAAACTTCGCTTATGGGCCGTCCGTCATCGCCGATGTGAATAGGGATGGCGTTGCTGAATTGGTATCGGTAGGCAATGTGTATGATTGTCATGCGGGGTATCCGCCCAGCCGTTACATCGGTGTCTACATTTTCAATGCGGATCGCAGTCGGTTCACTGGTTGGGAGACGGTGCCGATTAATACGGGCGCACCGCTCAAAGAGGATTACAACGTCATCGAAACGGCGATGCCCAATCCTGTGGTAGTTGATTTGGATGGGGATGGCAATAGTGAGATTTTGTATGCGTCGTATGACGGCCGTTTACACGCCTTCTGGTTAGACAAAAGTGAGCATCACAATTGGCCGTATGCAGTCACCGATAGCGGCGCAGGCATCCGTTTTGCATCCGAACCAGTCGTGGCTGATTTGGATAATGATGGCAAAGCGGAAGTTATTTTCACCTCATGGCCGCAAAAAGGGAGCGATTATGTCGGCAAACTGCATATTTTGAATGATCAAGGCTCTGTCCTATACGAAATTGCCCTGCCGCCCATTTATGGCAGTCCCGATTGGAATGGGGCGATGGCCGCGCCGACATTAGCCAATATAGATACGGATGCGGATTTAGAGTTGATAGTGAACACGGCCCACTCTGGTTTTGCGGCGTATGATTTACCCAATACGGCCGATGCCCGCATTTTATGGGGCACAGGGCGGGGAAATTATCAGCGCAGCGGCTCGGTGGGCAGCCTACAAGCGTCCTCTGTCCAAGCCAGCGATGTGACCCCATCCGCCGGTGATACCATCTCTTACACCATCTTGCTAAAAAATAGCGGGACGGCGTTGGGCAGTGTGACGATAACGGACACGCTGCCCAGCGGCATCACCTATGCGGGACAGTTGGCCGCCTCATCAGGCGCGGCGAGCGAATCGGGGAATGTTATCCGTTGGCAGGGAGCGGTCACGCCCGCCTCGCCCGTCACCATCCGCTTTGATGTGCTTGTCAACGCCGCTATCAGCGATCCGCAAGCGATTGTCAACACGATTTTGCTCAATGATGGGGAGGGAAAGGCGCTTCAACGGGAAGCGGTGATTATTGTGAATGGGCTTTCTGTATTTTTACCCGTGGTGGTCAAAAATTAGGGCATGGTTCAACATTGAAGCTGCTTGTATAGATCATCTCCTGCTGGGTTGCCCATCGCGTTGGGGTAAAAAAAACGGCCGTCAATGACGGCCGTTTTCTATCTCCTCAGTAGAGAAAGGTTCAATTTCCTTTGAATGATTGATCTATAACGGCAAGAAATTGAGCCGCTCTTCTTTTTTCTTAAGGAACGAGAATTTAATAACTGTCCCATTTGGTAAACGATCAGCCCCCCACCCTAACCCTCCCCCGAAAGGGGAGGGAACTTGCTCCCTCTCCCTTTGGGAGAGGGCTGGGGTGAGGGGGAGTGACCAAAACCCCCATTTAATACACTAATTGAAATCA
>WFSA01000315.1 GCA_015486215.1 Anaerolineae bacterium
ATCTTGCCTACAATGAACTATGCCTGTTATTTAACAACTCTGCTATGGCTTGTCATATAATCGTTGTTCACGAATATAGGCCGCAACGGCCGTTCCCACCATCTCATCAATTGGCTCCCCATTTCGCACGCGCTGCCGTATAGCGGTCGAAGAAACATGATATTGCGGCGGTTTGAGGAAGTCAACGGCCGTTTCTATATGTGGAACACGCTGCTGTAATTCATGCCACTTTAACAGAATATCTTGACGAGGCAATACCGCCAGGCGACATTGCGCTATGATCCTTTCTGGATCATCCCAAGTGGGGAAATCGCGCAAAGAATCAGCCCCGATGATGAACCAAAACAGTGCGTTCGGATAGGATTGGCGTAATAATGGTAATAGCGTAGCGGTGTTATGCGGCAATGGGCGATGGATGTCGATTTCGTCTAATTGGCAATAAGGGCGGCTGGCAATGGCGAGCCGTACCATATGAATACGATGGGAAACGGCCGTTACCCTCTTATTCTGTTTATGCGGCGGATTACCCACAGGCAAAAACAAAACCGTACCCAACGCCAACTGTTCCCGCGCCGCTACTGCTAATTTAACATGTCCAAAATGCGGCGGATCAAACGTTCCGCCCAACAACCCCACACGCCTATTTTTCATTCTAAAAATGTATCTCCTCAAAATATTGGAGTTTTAGATGCCAGTCACTTTTCAAATGATAGGCATCTTAATGATCATCATCCATAACCCTCGTTGACAATTGACAATTACTCCTCACCCCACTCCAATGACTCATTCCCAATATGCACTATGTCGCCTGCCTGCACGCCCGCTTCCTGCAACGCTTCTGTAATTCCCATCCCCTCCATAATTTGCTGGAAGCGAACCAGTGTCGCGTTAAATTCAAAATAAGTCATTGCGGCGATACGTTCGATTTTTGCCCCATTCACACGCCAATTATGGAACCCTTCGGCAACGATGGTGAAAGTATCCTCATTTACTTCGGGGGTGATGATGGTTAATTTCTCCATCTCATCCTCTTCTAACAGTGTCGGCGCGTCGGTCAGCATCTCTTGAACTTTGTATAGCATTGGGCGCAATCCTTCGCGGGAAACGGCCGATATGGACATAAAATCATACCCCGCTTTTGTAATCTCTTCTTCTAAAATTGGCTCCCAAGCGACAGCGTCGGGCAAATCCATCTTATTGAGAACGACTAATTGCGGCCGTTTTGATAATTTCTCATCATAAATCGCCAATTCTTGATTGATTATCCCAAAATCGATCAACGGATCAGAGGCCGCCCCATCCAAAAGGTGGATAATCACCCGTGTGCGCTCAACATGACGCAAAAAGTCATGCCCCAAGCCAATTCCCTGCGCCGCCCCTTCAATTAATCCCGGAATATCAGCGACAACCATCGTGCCGTAATCGTCAAGGGCAACAACGCCCAAACTGGGGCGCAAGGTAGTGAACGGATAGCTGGCAATTTTCGGTTTAGCCGCGCTTATGACCGACAACAAGGTTGATTTGCCCGCATTAGGCACGCCGACCAACCCGACATCGGCGATAAGTTTCAACTCCAGCGTCAACCATCGTTCCGTTCCCGGCTCGCCGCGTTCAGCCAAACGGGGGGCGCGATTGACACTGCTGGCGAAATGGATATTGCCGCGTCCGCCGCGTCCGCCGCTCACGGCCAGATATAGTTGCCCATCTTCTGTCAGGTCGGCAAGCTGCTCGCCTGTGTCGGCATCACGAATGATAGTGCCGCGCGGCACTTCTAAGAACAACCCTTCGCCAGCAGCTCCGTATTTATCGCTTGTGCTGCCGTTGTCTCCATGCTCGGCTCGAAAATGATTACCGTGATGGAAACGAACAAGACTGTTCATTTTTTTGTTGGTGATAAAGGTGATATCACCCCCATCACCGCCATCGCCACCGCTAGGCCCGCCATACGGGACATGCTTTTCGTGCCGAAAGCTAATCATGCCATCGCCGCCATTACCGCTTCTAATATAAATTTTTGCTCTATCGTAAAACATAAGGTGAGTGTGAGGCCGCTTATTATGCAGCTCTGCTATTTGAGTAATTGTTGTAAAACTTCCATGCGTGGATCGATTAACTTTTCATCGCAGCCGCAATCGCTTTCGTTTAGATTGTGGCCGCATGTGACGCATAATCCTGCACAATCGGGACGGCAAATGGTGTTGATCGGGATACTCAATAAGCTGAGTTCACGAATCAGGGGGGCGAGGTCTACATACCCTTCTTTATCAAGGGTGAGCTCTTCTTTGGGTGCTGTTTCTGGGGGATAGAATAGGAGATCCTTGAGAACGGCCGTTACCTTCTGTTCTGCCTCGCCCAAACAACGCGCACATTCCACTGCGGTGGCAGAGTGCAATTCTCCTTGCAAATACACACCCTCTGATGTACGTGTGGCTGTAAACTTGCCCGCCAATGGGGATAAGATGACATCATCACCCACATCTACAGATGGATAATCAAGCTCAATCACGCGATGCGCGCCGAGCGGTGCTTCTATCAAAAAGCCAAAGTTAAATCGCAAACGGGATAGATGTTCGCTGGTCATAGTGGGTTCCATAAAAAGTAAAATGAGCGGCAGGTGCATAAGTAACAGGCCACTTGTTGATCAAAAGAGGTAGTATAACACTAGGCGGGGGAAAATGGGATATGGCTCAAACGCGGTTCATAGGGCGATTGCAACTTTCAAATCGCACTGTTAAATTCCAAATTTATACCGTTTTTAGCAACTCTGCAATTGACATGTTATGTCAATTGCGGGGAATTTATATGTTATGATTGCTGTGATCGTATTTCGTGATCGTTTTCGTGATCGGTTTTTTCGATTTTCGATCACGAAAACGAATTAAGGCGAGGTTGCAATCGCCCTACGCGGTTCATTGTTCTTTTTATTTTTGTCCATTGGGCGGTTGAGTAAGAGACGACCCAGCAGGTCGTCTCTACTCGCTTGCTACTCTGCAAATCTGCTTGCTGATTGGCGTAACGCTTCTGCTTTATCGGTATTTTCCCATGGGGAATCAATATCTGTGCGGCCAAAGTGACCGTAAGCGGCCGTTGCTTGATAGATTGGGCGACGCAAATCTAAATCACGGATGATTGCGCCCGGCCGCAGGTCGAAATGTTCGTTAATCAGCTCTTCCAATTGCGCCGCGCTGTATGCGCTTGTGCCGAATGTTTCCACATTGACGCTCAAGGGATGGGCAACGCCGATGGCGTAGGCGACCTGCACTTCGCAACGGTCGGCCAAGCCGGCGGCTACGATATTTTTGGCAACCCAACGGGACGCATACGCCGCACTGCGATCCACTTTGGTGCAATCTTTGCCGCTGAACGCGCCGCCGCCATGCCGTCCCATACCGCCATAGGTGTCTACGATAATTTTGCGCCCTGTCAGGCCTGCGTCACCCATTGGGCCGCCAATGACAAAGCGGCCGGTTGGGTTGACGTAGATGATCAGATCATCATCCACCATGTCGGCGGGCAAAATGGGGTTGATGACATGCTCAATAACGCCCGCGCGAATCTCTTCTTCGGTGACTTCGGGAGCGTGCTGGGTGCTGATGAGGACGGTATGCACTCGTTTTGGCTTGCCGTAAGCGTACTCAATGGTCACTTGGGATTTACCGTCGGGACGCAGCCATGTGAGGGTGTTTGATTTGCGAACGGCCGTTAATTGGCGGGTCAACTCATGTGCCATATGAATCGGCATCGGCATGAGTGCTTCTGTTTCGTTGCACGCATAGCCAAACATCATCCCTTGATCGCCAGCACCGACGGCGTTGATCGCCGCTTCTTCGTCCCCTTCTTGGCGATACTCAAGGGCGCGATTGACTCCTTGCGCGATGTCTGGGCTTTGGCTGGCGATGGCGACTTGCACGCCGCAAGTATTGCCGTCGAATCCTTTAGCACTGCTGTCGTACCCAATATCTTTCACAACTTTGCGTACCAATTTGTCAATATTGACGTAAGCGGTCGTGGTCACTTCGCCGAGTACCATGACGAAACCTGTTTTAACGGCCGTTTCGCAAGCAACCCGTGCATACGGGTCTTGTTCCATTATCGCATCCAAAACAGCATCGCTGATTTGGTCGCACATCTTGTCGGGATGCCCTTCTGTGACTGATTCTGATGTAAAAAGCAGGCTGGGCGCGGTCATAAATGTTGTTGTCATCTTACTATTACCTCCAAAGGATGGTGGAGTGACGAAGTGGCGGGGGCTGCAAAGTGAAAAGTACGACTTGCACCTTTGCAACCCCGCCGCTTCGCCACTTCGCATAAAAAAAGCCCCTTGCTTTAAGAGCAAGGGGCTTTGTAGGGTGTACGTCTCCTTTCATCTCTCAGCGAATGCTGACGGAATTAGCACCTTTCCTATTTCTAGGTGGTTGCTGTAGCTTCATAGGGCCGATCCCTCCGCTACTCCTGATAAATTCTGATGTTAAGAAAACTATGCCGAAGGTGGGATTCGAACCCACACGAGCGTAATGCCCACTGCGCCCTGAACGCAGCGCGTCTGCCAGTTTCGCCACTTCGGCAACGAAGGAGATTGTAACAATACCCGCTTAAAAGTCAAAATATTCACTAGAGCGCTAGAGCGATTGCAACCCCGCCTTAATTCGTGATCGTTTTCGTGATCGAAAATCGAAAAAACCGATCACGAAAACGATCACGACAACCGTAACGCATAAATTCCCCGCAATCTACATGTTATGTCAATTGCGGAGCTGCTAAAAACGGTGTAAATTTGGAATTTAACAGTGCGATTTGGAGGTTGCAATGTATCTTCTCAGTATTCTGGGGAGACTTGACAAATTTTCCTAATGATACTCGTGTAAAATAAAGTGCTGATGAAATTTGTCAAGTCTTGTCCCCAATTTTTTGAGAAGATACGATTGTAACCTCCAAAATTGGATACGGATTGCACAGATGAACACAGATGAAAAGATAAGGTGTCACATTTTGCACAGGGTTGAAATGCACCTTTGATTATTTATGCCAATTGACAATTGGCAATCAATTGTTGATAATCTTTGCATGGTCACTATAAATAGGTCTGCGTTTTTTATACTCGCTGTTTTGCTTCTTTTTATGACAGGCTGTCGATTGCGGCAGGGGGAGGTTGATGCTACACCAACTCCTTTCGGCACATGGTCGCCTGTGCTGGATAGCCGCCCTGTTCCTGCCGGCATCGGGGCGTTGATTGATGCTCCTGAAAGTTATGAGGGGGCGTATGTGCAGGTATCGGGTGTGTATGAACGGCTGCCGTTGCTTGTTTGTGGCAGTGATGCCCATCCTTCCCCTGCGACGTGGCAATTGACTGCGCCTGACGGCCGTGTTGTGGGCGTGCATGGGCGAGAGGCGGAATTGCGTCACTTATTGCCGGACGGGTTGTTGATGACGGCTAACGGCCGTATGACCTATTTTGAAGGCGCGATTGGGTGCGGCAAACGAGCGAAGATACAACAATTTTGGTATTTGAGCGTGGACAAGATCATCTCGCCTAATCCAATTGTGCCGATGACATTGACCCCAGTCGGATTCATCGTTGGTGATACGCTGATGCTGACTGCTACGCCTGTGCCAACTGTGATGCCGACTGCCACGCCTGTGCCAACTCTGATGCTGACTGCCACGCCTGTGCCAACTGTGATGCCGCCTGTGATGCCGACTCCATCCCCCTTTTCATCCGTGACTAAAACGGCGGTTCCACCGATGCTGACGGTTACACCTGTGCCCAGCACAACAGCACGTGCGATAAGCGACATGGGAGAAATTGAGTTGAATAAGGTGCTGTTTAAGAGTTTTGAAGGGGATGAGCAGCATCAATGGGTAGTTGATGTCACTGAATCAAGCAGATTGACAGCGACTGTTGTCGGTGATTCGCAGACAGACCTTATTATCGTAGTAAAAGATGCTGAGACGGATGCGGTTTTGAAACAGGTGGATGCGACGGGAGCGGGGGCAGCGGAGACGTTACTGCTGGATGTTGAAAGTGGTCAATATCATGTTGTTGTTTTGTCGGCGGAGGGGGAGGAAAACGGCCGTTATACTGCTCTCTACTCTCTCAACAATGCTGATGTTAAGATGAACCTGTCAGGCTTGCTCCCGTATGAGCAGATGGACTCTGCTTCATTGGAAGCCAACAGTGAGCAGTATTGGGTGTTTGAGGGGGAAAAGGATGAGGTCATCACCATCACGGTTGCGCCGCTTAATGATGCAGATATGGTGATCCAATTGTTGAATCAGACGGATGATGTTGATGGCACGGACGGAGGGGAGACGGTAGAAATTTCTGCGTTTACGCTGCCTGTGGACGGGTTGTATCTGTTGAAGGTGGGTGAATATGAGGGGGAAACGGCCGTTTACACCATCAAAATCAGCAAATAGCCGCGAGTGGATACGGGTTGCACATTTTCAAATCCACTGATTAGGAAAATCTGTCAAGTCTCCCCAGAATACTGAGAAGATACGTGATTGTCTATATATTACCTCCCTTTTTCAAAGGGCTTTGCCCATGTAAAAAAGGGAAACTGTTGTAACTACTCAGCCTATCAATTATTTCATCACAAAGAAACAAAGATCACGAAGAAAATCTTAAAAAACTTCGTGTTCTTCGTGTCTTTGTGGTTAATTTGGACAATGGCTGAGTAGGTACAAATCAAGTTTAGGGAACACTCGTTTTTAACTTTGGCGTTTTACCCTCACCCCAGCCCTCTCCCAAAGGGAGAGGGAGCAAGTTCCCTCCCTCTAAAGG
>WFSA01000316.1 GCA_015486215.1 Anaerolineae bacterium
CATTAGGAAAATTTGTCAAGTCTCCCCAGAATACTGAGAAGATACGTTTTTAGGTATCTTTTCAAAAAAGCGTGGAAATTGTTTTGTTTTTAGTATGACTACAGCGGATTATGAAAATGAACGGATATTTTCTCGATTGCACCATCCGTTTATTTCTTTCATCCGTTGTAGTTACCCCGAAATATTGAGAAGTTACGTTTTTAGCAACTCCGCAATTGACATAACATGCGAATTGAGGGAAATTTATGCGTTACGATCACGATCACGAATTAAGGCGAGGTTGCAATCGCCCTGCCTAATTGATTACACCTATTGTAATACTACTGTTATACTTATAGATGAAGAATGATCGACTGATTGCGGATAAAATTATGACAAATTCCCCACCTCAAAGTAAAACCCCGACCGAATCCAAAGCCATTTTATCCCAGTTGATGGGGCCCGAACACGCCAATATACATGGTAATGTACATGGCGGCTTGCTGATGAAAATGTGTGACGAAGCGGGCGGGATGGCGGCGGCAAGACACGCTCGCCACCCCGTCGTCACCGTCGTTGTAGATTCGATGAGCTTCCTTTCCCCTGTAAATATTGGCAATTTGGTCACCTGCACCGCCAAAGTGACGTGGACAGGCCATACCTCCATCGAAACAAAGGTCATTGTCACCGCCGAAGATGTACTGACGGGAGCGGTTGTTCACACCAATAGTGCCTATTTTGTTTATGTGGCCTTAGACGACAACGGCCGTCCCGTTCCCATTTCCCCCCTCCGCTGCGAAACAGAAGCTGAGGTAGAGTGCAACAAACGCGCCGCCCAACGGCGCGATGTCCGCCTCCGAAACCGATGAGATCACGCTCCAAATTACTCGATATTCTGCTCGACTCCCCCGCGCATCAGATCAAAGCGATGCCGGCGGTCGATTATGGGATAGATGATGCCGATCCCTTCCCCTTTCTCGCCATCATCGGGCAAGAAGAGATGAAGCTGGCGTTACTGCTCTCGGTTATCAACCCCCGTATTGGCGGAGTGTTATTGATTGGGCCGCGTGGCACTGGCAAGACAACGGCCGTTCGCGCATTAACCCCGCTGCTCCCCTTCGTCAATCGCAGCTTATGCGTCGAAGGATGCACCGAAGCGATGCTGGAGGAAGGGGGGATGGACGCAATTTGCCAACATTGCCAACAGAAAGCGGGGTATGGCGAGCCGCTGACGGCCGTTGACAAAATTCGCATCATCGAACTGCCGCTTAACGCCCGTTTGGAAGATGTTGTCGGCGGCATAAACGAGCGCATCGCCACCGAGCAAAATCGGATACGATTAGAACGGGGTATATTAGGGCATGCAGACGGCCGTATTCTCTACATTGATGAGGTAAACCTCCTCAGTGCCCCGATAGCGGATGCTATTTTAGATGCCGCCGCACAAGGGCATTACACCGTCCGTCGCGGGCCGCTCAAACAAAGATACCGCGCCCGCTTCACCCTCATCGGCTCGCTCAATCCCGAAGAGGGGCGATTGAGGCCGCAATTGATGGATCGTTTTGGCCTTCGCGCTGTCGTGCGCGGCTTAGACGATATTGACCTGCGTTATCGCACGTATGAGATGGCAATGGCGTATTGGCAAGACCCGACCGCGCTCTCCGCTCTTTATGCAGAGGAGATGGAGGTGTTGGCTATAGAAATCGAAAACGCACGTGAGTTGCTACCGCGTGTGGTGGTGGAGGATGACGGCCGTTCTCTCGCTCTTTCCCTCATCAAAAAAATGGGCATCGCCTCTGCCCGCGCCGAAATTACCCTCTTTGAAGCCGCCCGTGCCCACGCCGCCGCCGACATGCGGACAGAAGCGACCACCGATGATGTCCAAGCGGTCGCTCTGCTCGCCCTGCGCCAGCGCACCAGCAGCAGCATCACCCAATTCCTCGCCGATCAAGATGCGGAGGATGAGGGAATAACGGCCGTTATACAGAGAGAAAATAGGTAGGGGAACGGCCGTTTTTAACCGAGTATTCTCCGATCCTACCCCCCAGCCCCCGATCCCACTCTATGAAAAACTTAAACCGCCGCGTCGTCATCACTGGAGTTGGCACGCTTAACCCATTAGCAAATGATATCGCTTCAACTTGGCAGCGTGTCATCAACGGTGAAAGCGGCATCGGCAAAATCACCCTTTTTGATGCCCGTGACTTCAAAACACGCATTGCTGGCGAGGTCAAAAATTTCGATCCCATCGCCCGCTTTGGACGCAAAGAAGCCCGCCGCATGTCTCGGGGGACACAATTTGCCGTCGCCGCCGCCGAGCAAGCGTTGGCCGATGCAAATCTCACCATCAATGCGGGCAATCGGGATAAAATTGGGGTGATAGTGGGCAGCGGTATGGGCAGCCTCGACCCCATTCTGGACAACGTGACGCTGTTGAACACGCGCGGAATCAAGCGCGTCAGCCCGTTTTTTGTACCGATGATGTTAGCCGATACCCCTGCGGCGATGATTTCTATTAAATTGGGATTGCGGGGAGCCAATATGTCTGTGATGACAGCATGTGCGACGGGAAATAATGCGATTGGAGAATCGGCGATTACCATCATGCGCGGCGCGGCTGATATGATGCTTGCCGGCGGCACAGAGGCGAGTATCCTTCCCATAGCCATCGGAGGATTCAATCAGATGGGGGCATTATCTGTCAGGAACGGGGAACCAGAGAGAGCATCACGGCCGTTTTCCTTAGATCGTGATGGCTTTGTTGCCAGCGAAGGGGCAGCCATACTCGTGTTAGAAGAGCGCGATCACGCCCTTGCACGCAGCGTGCCCATCTATGGCGAACTGATCGGCTACGGTTCCAGTGCCGATGCGTACCATATCTCAACCCCATGTCCCAATGGGGAAGGGGCAGTGCGTGCCATGCGCTCCGCATTGGATGATGCCCAATTACAGCCGAGCGATATTGATTATATTAACGCACATGGAACCAGCACAACGGTGAATGATGTCGGTGAAACGGCCGCCATCAGAACCGTTTTTGGTGAGTACGCCTATACATTGCCCATCAGTTCAACCAAATCCATGCACGGGCATTTGATGGGAGCGGCGGGCGCATTAGAGGCGATTTTATGCCTCAAGAGTATGGAAACCGATCTAATTCCGCCAACAATTAATTATGAAAAGGTCGATCCAGCTTGTGATTTGGATTACGTACCAAACATAAAACGGGAAGCCACCGTTAATATTACTATGTCAAATGGATTTGGCTTTGGTGGACATAACGCAGTTCTGATTTTTAGGAAGTAGTCAAAAAAAGTATATACGTGAACCTTTCAGGTTTGCTTAGGGAAAACTCGTAAATAACTGTGGCCAAGGTGACAGGCACTTGGCAAGTGCCTGTCACCTGAAAGTCCAAAGTTAAAAACGAACCTTCCCTTAGTAATGAGGATTAAATAAAACCAGAAACTTCCATCTGTCATTCCCCATCTTCATGGGAGCAGGCTCTGCGAAGGCAGGAATTCACAATCTGGGAACTCATGGATTCCCGCCTAAAAGAGTTTACCCTCACGAAGTGCCTGTCCTCACGAAGGTGGG
>WFSA01000317.1 GCA_015486215.1 Anaerolineae bacterium
GACTTCCGCCAGCGTGTACTAGTATAACTTGGCCTAAGTTCTTAGATGATATACGCCGCCTGTATCGGGAATCGGAATTCCCGATACCTATTTATGGGAGTTGCGGGAATTCCGATTCCCGCAACAAATAACATATAAGGACTTCCGCCAGTGTGTACTAGTACTGCTTGGCCTAAGTTCTTCAGGGTTTTCTGTAATGCAATTGTATCTTCTCAATAAATCGTGGACAAGACTTGACAAATTTCATCAGCACTTTATTTTACACGAGTACCATTAGGAAAATTTGTCAAGTTTCCCCAGAATACTGAGAAGATACGTGCAATTTTACAAAATTGACCTACGATAATTGCTGGAGAACTTCTGCCATTGTGTACTAGCGTTGAGAAATTGCGAAGAGGCAAAGTTAAACGAATAATTGATGATGGATAATTTACACAAACAACCAAATTCTGATGATTGCTTCATTTGCGGACGGAACAATCCGCATGGGCTGTATATGACTTTTTATGATAATGGTGAAGATGAGGTACACAGCCATTATACTGTTTCTGATGCGTATCAAGGGTATCCCGATGTCGTGCATGGCGGCATTGTAGCCGCTATGTTGGACGAAGCGGTCGGGAGGGTGGCAATGATCGGCGATCATCACCATTTTATGATGTCTGTCCGCTTGCAGGTAAAATATCGCCACCCTGTCCCCATCAATACCCCATTACACATTGTCGGCCGTATCCGTCACCTGCGCGGACGACTAGGGCGGGCTGTCGGCGAAGTCCGCAATGCCGACGGCAACGTTCTAGCCGAAGCGGAACTCACTTTAGCCGATATGCCTCCCGAATTACGAACAGATGTTGACTTGAAGCGATTGGGGTGGCGGGTGGACTAAAGGGCGCGGAGCTGCGAAGTGTGAAAAGTTACTCGCAAACCTGCCGCTTGCCGCCTTTTAGAGGATATAATGCGAATTTTCTTATTTTCAAGTTTGATGTTTTTATTGATGGGATGTACGACTGTTGCCCAATATGCTGAAGAGCCGGTTGTTGTGGATATGGCAACAGACGTTCCTGCGACCATACTTCCTGAACCGACTGTTATGCCAACGGCTGAACCGATGGTTGAACTAACGGCCGTTCCGCCGACAGAAATTCCGCCAACGGCTGAACCGACGGCTGAACCAACGGCTGAACCAACGGCCGTTCCTGAGCCGACGGCCGTCACCTTTGAACTCGTGGATGAAACGGCCGTACTCACCATCCCCCTCACCGAGCCGCTTGGCAAGCTCACCTCCGAAGTTTCAGGGATGGCGTGGTATGGAGAATGGCTGATTATAATGCCCCAATACCCGCTTTTTAGTCGGCAAGGGGAGGATGGAGTATTGTACGCGCTGCATAAAGATGAAATCGAAGCGTTCATCAACGGCGAGAGTGACGCGCCCTTAGACGCGCAGCCAATCCCGTTCCACTCCTCTACTTTGCGCCATAAAATAGCTGGATTTGAAGGGTATGAATCCATCGCTTTTGATGGCGACACCGTTTATATGACCGTAGAAGCGAATCAAAACGGAATGCACGGCTATCTGGTGCGCGGCACAATCGAGCCTGATTTGAGCGGGATCACAATTTATGCAGAAGAAGAAATCGCCTATATCCCTCCACAAACATCCATCACTAATTTCAGCGACGAATCGGTACTGCTCGTCGGCGATCAACTGTTGACAATGTACGAATCGAACGGCTTGCAATACAATCCCAACCCTGTCGCTCACGTTTTTGGGGCAGATTTAGCTGAACAAGGGACGATTCCGTTCCCGCGCATCGAGTTTAGGGTGACGGACGCGACGGAATTGGATAAAAACGGCCGTTTTTGGGTCATCAACTACAACTACCCCGGCGACGATAAAGTCCAAACCGACGACGATCCCCTCGCTGCAGCCTACGGCAAAGGGGCAACCCACGCCGCCAGCAAAGGGGTTGAGCGGCTAGTCGAACTGCAATACAGCCCCGACGGCATCAACCTGACCGATACGCCTCCCGTACAATTACAAATGCTGCCCACCAACAACAATTATCGCAATTGGGAAGGCATCGTCCGTTTTAATGATGGCTGGCTGATAATAACAGATCGCTATCCCGGCACCATATTCGGCTATGTGAGCGGAACGGGGAAGTAGACAATGACACCCAAAGAATTTATTGCCAAACATGGACAAGATTTGATAAATTTCATCAGCACTTTATTTTACACGAGTATCATTAGGAAAATTTGTCAAGTCTCCCCAGAATACTAAGAAGATACGCTAAATCTCATTTAAGGGCATAGTTCATTTTATGCGAAATGATCTTTATAGTTTAAGGGCGACCACAAGCAATTCCCCTCCTGTAGGGGCGACCTTTATGATCGCCCAATATGACAACGAATTGTAAATTTGGAGCATTTTAATTAACTTATGTTTGAACTCACCTTTCTCGGCACCTCATCCTCCGCCCCATCCGTCTATCGCGGGCTTTCTTCCCATCTAATCACACATGAGCAGTATCGCTTTTTACTTGATTGCGGCGAAGGGACACAGCGGCAAATTTTACGCAGCGGGCTTGGCTTCAAGCGGCTGGATACCGTTTTATTGACACATGGTCATCTGGATCATATTTTGGGGCTGGGCGGCTTACTTTCCACATTGGCACGATGGGAAAATCTGGACAAAATCAATGTGTATGGCGGCAAACGGGCGTTAGCACGGGTAAATAATCTGCTCAAGGTCGTTTTTCCCGGCCATAAACCGCCGACGGGTATCCACCTAAACAGGTTGAAAGCAGGCGCGGTTATTGTCGAAAACGGCCGTTTTCAACTTTCTGCCTTCCCTGTTCTCCATCGTGGATCGGATAGTTATGGCTACATTTTTAACGAGAAAGAACGACGGCCGTTTCTCGCAGAAAAAGCGGATGCGCTTAGCGTACCATTTGGGCCAGAGCGGGGGCGATTGGCGGCAGGCGACAGTATAGAGCTAGAAAACGGCCGTATCGTCACTCCCGATGACGTACTCGGCAATCATATTCCCGGCGTAAAATATGTCCATATCGGTGACATCGGCGTTATCAACGAGACGATTTTAACCGCTTGCAAAGGAGCCGACGTGCTGGTGATGGAGTCCACCTTCATCAATAATGAAGCGGATATGGCGAAGAAATTTGGGCATATGACGGCCGTTCGCTCAGCAGCATTAGCCAAAGAGATCGGCGTAAAAACGCTCATCCTCACCCACCTTTCCCGTCGGTACGGCGCACGCCAAATCCAAAAAGAAGCGCGTGCCATCTTCCCCCGCACCTATGTAGCCAATGATTTTGACCAGTTCCAAATTAGCAAAGACGGGGCTGTGCTGACAAAAAATTTGTTGCATAAACGGATACGGATAAACTAATGCGTACAGAAATTGTTGTTTGCGGGGCGGGAATGGCGGGAATAACGGCCGTCTATCACCTCTCCAAACTGGGTCTAAAAGATATATTACTCGTCGATTCGCGCCCGCCGCTCACCTTCACCAGCGACAAATCATCCGAATCATATCGCAATCATTGGCCGAGCCAGACGATGGCATCCTTCATGGATCATTCCATCGATCTATTAGATGAATTGGCAATAGAAAGCGATAACATTTTCCAAATGAACCGACGCGGTTACGTTTATATGACGGCGCAAGAAGAGATAATAGCTGGCTGGAGAAGGACGGCTGCACGCAAAAACGATCCCGCCTACGCCCCATCCCCCGCGGACGGCTGGCAAAATCAGCCAAATGCGATTGATTTTCTCGACGACCACTCCCGTATTCACGCCGCCTACCCTTTTTTGAACAAAACTGTAAACGGGATATTACACCCCCGTCGCTGTGGCTGGTTGAGCGCACAACAATTAGGAATGCACTTGCTTGATAAGGCGAAGAGGCGCGGAGTGCGATTGATTGAGGGAGAGATTACGGCCGTTGCCCGCCAAAACAACCGCATCCACGCCGTCACCGTAAACGGCAAAACGATCAAAACCCGCCGCTTCGTCAACGCCGCCGGCCCCTTTCTCAACAATGTCGCCCAAATGATGGGGCTGTCGCTGCCCGTCTATAATGAACTGCATACCAAGATCTCTTTCAACGATCCACTACGCATCATCCCCCGCAACGCGCCGCTGATGATTTGGAACGATCCGCTCCTGCTCGACTGGACGGATGAAGAGCGTGAGGAGTTGAGGAGCGACAGTAGTTTGCGCTGGTTGACAGAAGAAATGCCTGCCGGCCTCCATTTTCGCCCTGAAGGAAGCGAAAACGCGCAAACAATACTCGGCATTTGGACATATCATGTCAAAAAGCAAGAGGTAGTCGCCCAGCCTCATTTCGATCAGGAGTTATATCCCGATATTGTATTACGCGGTTTATGCCAACTCGTTCCAGAGTTGGAAGCATATAGGGATCGGTTGAAACGGCCGTTTGTGGATGGCGGTTACTATTGCAAAACGACCGAAAATCGGCCATTAATCGGCAGATTGCCCATCGAAGGGGCATTCGTCATCGGCGCATTATCAGGTTACGGAATTATGGGAGGGATGGCGGCTGGGGAACTATTAGCCGCTCACATTACAGGCGGCACATTACCCGCTTACGCTACTGATTTCGCCCCTAATCGGTATGAAAATGCAGAATATATGCGCCGCCTGCCCGCCATCATAGCGCAAGATGGGCAATTATAAGAAAAATAGTATCTTCTCAGTATTCTGGGGAGACTTGACAAATTTTCCTAACTCTAGTACACACTAGCAGAAGTTCTCCAGCAACTATCGTAGGTCAAATTTGCAAATTTGACCGTGCAATTTTGCAAAATTGCACTACAGAAAACCCCGAAGAAGGTAAGCCAAGCAGACCTAGCTCAATCCTCTAGCCCTTCTTCATCTTCATTCACGATGACAGCCATTTTGAATCCTTTCTCTACGCTGTCACCTGCTTCGACCATAATTTTAGTTACAATACCATCAATGGGTGATTTCAACTCATTTTCCATCTTCATAGATTCCAAAATAATAATGGTGTCCCCTTTCTTAACCAGATCTCTCTCATCAACAAGAACCGCAACGATGATGCCCGGCATTGGCGACTTGATCACCGCTTCATTAGAAGCTTCAGCCAACACACCGCGAGCCTTTGCCAAACGATACGCCCGCTCATCCTGCACCTTCACCTCATACAGTTCGCCGCGCAACAGTACATCCCATATATTGCCACTGTTCTCTTCGACTACTCCTTCATAAGAGTGGTTATCCAATAGCAATGAGACCAATCCGCGTGCTGTCAAATTATGGAAATCTATCGCGTGCGGTTCACCATTAACTACAACCTCACAATCACGATCAACCTCAATGACGTACTCTTTTCCATTTACAGATGTCATATATTTCATAAAATTTTACTCTGTTAGAGCCATAGACCAACCAACACAACGCCCTCTATCTCCATCTCTTTTCTCTAGCTTATCGGTAATGCCACCGCCACTGATTACGGCCGCCGTCACCTGAAGATGAAATGATTTGGCTCGCTTGTTCCCCTTGTTGATGGGCGACTAATGTCGCCATAATTGCCGCTTGTAAGTCATGTATCGCCTCGCGGTCATCCATGCTGAATCGCTCCTCAACAAAATTGGTATCAAATTGTCCCGACAAGAAACGATGGCTGTCCATCATATGTTGATGGAAAGGGATATTTGTCTTTACGCCCATGATACGATACTCATCCAGCGCACGACGCATCCGCAAAATCGCCGCACCGCGCGTTTCACCATAACAGACCAATTTAGCGATCATCGAATCGTAATATGGAGTGACCTCATAACCCGGAAAAACGCCTGTATCCACACGCACGCCCGGCCCTGTCGGGATACGGCTGGTTGTGATCAACCCTGTGGAAGGTAGATAATTATTATAGGGGTCTTCGGCATTGATACGGCACTCAATCGCCCACCCTTTCACTTTTACGTCTTCTTGCTTGATGCGTAATTTGCGCCCGCGTGCAATTCGCAGCTGTTCTTGCACGATGTCAATACCTGTCACCAATTCAGTAACTGGATGCTCAACCTGCACGCGCGTGTTCATCTCCAAAAAGTAGAACTTTTTATCTTTGTCCATCAAAAATTCGATAGTTCCCGCATTGACATAGCCGACCGCTTTTGCAGCAGCGACGGCGACCGCGCCCATGCGTTGTCGCAACTCCTCATCCACAACGTAGGAAGGGGCTTCTTCGATCACTTTTTGATGACGGCGTTGCAGCGAACATTCGCGCTCGCCAAGCGAGATGGCGTTGCCGTGTGCGTCGGCCAGCAATTGAATTTCGATGTGGCGACCGCCCTCAATTAACTTTTCAAGATAGATTGTACCGTCCCCAAAAGCGGCCGTTGCTTCCCGCCGCGCCGCCGCGATGGAACTGAGTAACTCTTCTGATTTGTAGACGGGGCGCATTCCTTTGCCGCCGCCACCAGCAGACGCTTTCACGAGTACAGGATAGCCCATTTTGTCGGCGGCTGCCTTCAACTCGTCGTCGCTCAACCCCGCCTCAATGCCGGGAACGACGGGAACGCCAGCGGCAATTACCGTTTGTCGTGCCGTCAATTTATCGCCCATCACCGAAATGGCGTGGGGGGAGGGGCCGACGAAGACGATGCCTTCGTCGTAGCACATTTGCGCGAACGATGCCCGTTCGGCCAAGAAGCCGTAGCCTGGATGGATCGCCTGTGCGCCCGACCGTTTGGCCGCTTCGATGATTTTTTCAGGCACAAGATAGCTCTCGGCCGCAGGTGATGCACCGATGTAGTACGCCTCGTTGGCGTAGCGCACATGAGGCGCGTCCCGATCTGCATCTGAATAAACCGCAATCGCTTTGATGCCCAATTCGCGGGCGGCACGCAAAACACGCATCGCAATCTCGCCCCGATTGGCGATGAGGATGGAGTCGAATTTTTTTGTAAGAAGTCCGTCTGTCATAATTTTAATTCCCCTTTATTGGGATGTAGGGGCGGTTCGCGAACCGCCCCTACTTGTAATCTACAACGGAATGTTACCGTGTTTCTTGGGTGGATTTTCGTCTCGTTTGTTGCGTAACATATGCAGGGCGTTGATGAGGCGCGGGCGGGTTTGGCTTGGCTCGATCACATCGTCCACATAGCCGCGTCGGGCGGCGGTGTACGGGTTGGCGAATGTTTGGCGATACTCTTCCACCAGTTCCGCTTTTTTGGCGATGGGGTCGTCTGCGGTGGCTAATTCGTGGCGATAGATGATGCTTACGGCTCCATCAGGCCCCATCACCGCAATTTCGGCCGACGGCCATGCAAAGTTAAGGTCAGAGCGGATATGCTTGCTATTCATGACGCAGTACGCGCCGCCATACGCTTTGCGGGTGACAACGGTGATCTTCGGCACGGTTGCTTCACAGAAGGCGTAGAGCAGTTTTGCGCCGTGACGAATAATGCCGCCGCGCTCTTGATCGGTGCCGGGCAGGAAGCCAGGAACATCTTCAAAAACGATGAGCGGAATGTTGAACGCATCACAGAAGCGAACAAAACGGGCTGCTTTTGCGCTGGCATCAATATCCAGCACGCCAGCCAGCGAAAGCGGCTGGTTGGCGACAATGCCGATGCTGTAGCCGCCCAAACGGGCGAAACCGATGACGATATTGTCGGCGAAATGCTCTTGGACTTCAAAGAATGTGCCATCATCCATGATGAGATCGATCACTTCTTTGATGTCGTATGGTTTGTTGGGGTTGTCGGGGATGATGGAGTCGAGGGCGGCTTCGGTGCGGAGATCGCTGTCGCTTCCTTTTTTGAAGGGGGGGGCTTCCATGTTGTTGCTGGGCATGTAGCTGAACATTTGGCGCAACAGGAAGAGTGCGTCGGCTTCGGATTCGGCCGCCATGTGAGCCACGCCGCTTTCGGCGTTGTGGGTCATCGCGCCGCCCAACTCTTCAAAGGTCACGTCTTCGCCGGTGACGGTTTTGACGACATCGGGGCCGGTGATGAACATATGGCTGGTCTTTTTGACCATGAAAATGAAGTCAGTGAGGGCGGGGGAGTAGACGGCTCCACCAGCGCACGGCCCCATAATCGCGCTAAGTTGGGGGACAACGCCAGAAGCGAGGGTGTTTTGCAAGAAAATATCGGCATAGCCGCCGAGACTGACCACGCCTTCTTGAATGCGTGCGCCGCCTGAGTCGTTGATGCCGATGACGGGCGCGCCGTTTTTCATCGCCATTTCCATGATTTTGACGATTTTGTCGGCGTGGACTTGGCTGAGGCTGCCGCCGAAGACGGTGAAGTCTTGGCTGTAGACGTAGACTAAACGGCCGTCTATCGTCCCCCATCCTGTGATTACACTGTCACCCAGATACCGTTTTTCCTGCATCCCGAAATTGAATTCACGGTGCATGACAAATGCATCTATCTCGTGGAATGTGCCATTATCAAGCAACATTTCAATGCGCTCGTGGGCAGTCATCTTGCCTTTTTCGCGCTGTTTGGCGATGCGGGCTTTACCGCCGCCTAGTGCGGCTTTTTCTCTTAGTTTACGGAGTTGCTCTATTTGTGGATTCATAGCAATTAACAATGAGCAATTAACAATGAGCAACGAGCGATGATTGTTCATTGCTCATTGTTCATTGCTAATTATAGTAATGGTGTGAGCGGCTGCGGTTCAGCCCCCACGCGGTAAATAGGGTGATAATGATGTAGAACAGGGTGTTTGTCGGCCAATTTTGCCATGTATTCAGCGAATTAGCGTATAAAATAAGGATGGCCAGTTCGTATATGCCGTAGAGGAGCAGAGCAAGCGGGACGATAATGCGGGTGAACGGCCGTTCACCCCGTACCGCTCCTGCCAAGCTAACAAACACAAATGCCCATAATAACGCCATCATGAGTTGAATAGTCAAGCTGGGACGAACTGTATGTTCTTGTAATATATTGTTTTGGTGCAAAAGGGCGGCAACGCGCAGGGCGTTCCATCCCCCAATAAGGAGAACACCCCATATAATAAGAGTTACGGAAAACGGCCGTTTCACGAGAAGGTTTGCAAGTGGCAAGTGAGCAAGTTTGCAGGTGTGCAACCTTGCCTATTTGCTCTCCTGCCGAAGCTCTTCAATCGTCTGTTCGACCAATTCTATCAAACCCGTCAACATATCCGTATCGAAACGGAATTCGACGTTGGCGGCGGCAAAGAGGTCGGGGAGCGTTTTTGTGCCGCCGAGCGCGAGAGCGCGACGGTAGGCCGTCAACGCCGCTGCGGGATCGGTCAGGCTGTTACGCCATATTTGCAACGCGCCCACTTGCGCCATCCCGTACTCGATATAATAGAAGGGCGCACCAAAAATATGCGGCTTGCGATGCCAGCCAGTGACGCGCATATCGTCAAAGTCGCGCCAATCAATATCGGGCATAAAGCGGCTCCAGAGCGCGTCCCACGTTGCGTCACAATTGTTACTGTGCATAGCCTCATCGGGATGGGTGTACACCCAATGCTGGAACGCATCGACGACGGCCATATAAGGCAAAAAGGTGATGATACCTTCCAAATGTTCGATGCGGGCGCGGGCGGCATCGGCGGGAGAGTAAAAGCCACCGTTTTCTTTGGTGAAATAGGGGGCGGTCAGCAGTTCCATCGACATGGAGGCGACTTCGCAAAATTCCATCGGCGGGTCTTGCTGCCAGACGAGGGGGAGGTCGGCAGATTCAAACACATGGAAGGCGTGTCCAGATTCGTGCAAAAAGGTTTGCACGTCGTCGTGCCGCCCTGTACCGTTCATGAAAATAAACGGCCGTTTACGCACAGGAAATCCGATACAATACCCACCCAACGCCTTCCCCGCACGGGTGTCTAAATCAAGCAGATCCTCCTCTGCCATTATGGACATATAATGCCCCAATTCGGGATCAACTTGGTGGAAAATGTTGAGACCGCCTTGTATCAGATCGGCTTGTTTGTGATAGGGGGTGAGGGCGGGCGCGTCGCTGGGTTCAACATCGGCATCCCATGGGCGCAGGCTGTCCAGCCCCAATTTGGCTCTCTTTTTGGCGTAAAGACGGCTGGCGGCGGGAACAACGGCCGTTTCTATCGCCGCATGAAAAGTAAAACAATCTTTGGGGGTATATGAAAAACGGCCGTATTTCCTGAACGCATATTCACGATAATCGGCCACCCCCGCATTGGCGGCCACCTGCTGCCGCAAGGTGAGCATCTCGGCGTACAACTGGTTCAACTCGCCCCGCTTGCTGTCCCATAGGCCCATAAATGTCGTCCATGCGCGACGGCGCACATCCCGATCTTTATTTTGGAACAGGGCGCGGAGTTGGCTGAGGTTTTTTTCCTCATTGTCAAAAACGGCCGAGAATCCCCCCGTGATTTTGCCATACTCATTATCCATCTGCCCTAATTTTGTATTAAGCGGCACATTCTCATCACGAAATAGGTCAGCCTCATTACGCATATCACGCAATAATAATGGCATGGCCGCCATCACCTCATCCACACCTTCAAAAGCGAGTAACCGTCTCTTCAATCTCTGTTCAGCGACAGCGGCATGTGGCTGTACATTCATGATAAAATCAAGAAACGCTTGTTCCGCTTCGCTGTCAGTTGTGTCAATGGTTTTTTTGATATACAACACCAATCCCGCTTCATCAATCAACGCATTCAGTGCCGACCAATCAGTCAGCCATTGGATAATAGTGTCGGGGGATAACGGCCGTTTTTCCAACTCCTCCGCATAAGGTTGACAAGTCGCCCATTCACGGGGATTGATAATATCAATACTATCTGGTAAGAGGGGGGTACGCATGAGAATCTCCTTATATAAATAAAAAAAGCCCTTGCCAACCGGCAAGGACTTTTACGTTTAGAGGCGACGACCGGATTCGAACCGGTGATAAGGATTTTGCAGACCCCTGCCTTACCACTTGGCCACGTCGCCATAAACAAAAATAGCAGGCATACAAGCCTGCCACATTTGAATCAAAGCGGGCGAAGAGATTCGAACTCTCGACCTTCTCCTTGGCAAGGAGACGTTCTACCACTGAACTACACCCGCATTACTTATTAAGTTTACCATCTTTTGTCTCGATGGCTAGAAACTGTTTTGTTTCTTAAAATTGTGTCTTCTCAGTATTCTGGGGAGACTTGACAAATTTTCCTAATGGTACTCGTGTAAAATAAAGTGCTGATGAAATTTATCAACTCTTGTCCACAATTTATTGAGAAGATACTTAAAATTGATGAATTATCAATCCAGTGCCGAGACCCAGACTTGAACTGGGGACACCTGCAGTTTCAGTGCAGTGCTCTACCAACTGAGCTATCTCGGCCCGCCCTTTTGCAAAGAACGACGGAGATTCTATCTAAAGGGAGGGTAACTGTCAAATTTCATATTGATTGCAACAAGATTAAAATAGCTTATACTTTTCCGACAATTATTTTAGAGATAGATTCATTTTAGGCAGTTTCGTATCTTCTCAGTATTCTGGGGAGACTTGACAAATTTTCCTGATGATACTCGTGTAAAATAAAGTGCTGGTGAAATTTATCAACTCTTGTCCACGATTTATTGAGAAGATACGGGAAATTCTATAAAAAGAAACATGATCCCCAAATCAACAGATCAATACCTTATCAGTGATATTCTTGTACCATATACAAAAAAATGTCTGCAAATTTCGCCGATTAGCGCGGATTGAATGTTTTTATCTGCGTAAATCGGCGAAATCTACGGATCATTCTTTTCTGGTTTATCCAAATTAGGAAATAATAATGAATACACCTTTAGTCCAGCCCGGCGATACCGTTCGCCTGCGAAAAAAACATCCATGCGGTAGTTATGAATGGACAGTCACCCGCATCGGCGCCGACATCGGCCTTGCCTGCCTCAGTTGCGGACGACGAATCATGCTTCCACGCGGCACATTTAATAAACGGCTCAAAATGGTCGTTAAATACGCCTCCGTAAAACATGCCCCCATCAAACATATCACTGCCAATGAGTGAGTTCCTTGCCGCGCTTTACATTTTATTGCTCTCTCTCATCTCCATTTATGGGGTGATGGGACTGCTCACCATCTATTTATATTGGCGGCATCGGAAAGATAAGCCAGCTGCCCCTGCCCCGCCGACAGAGTGGCCGACGGTAACGGTGCAATTGCCCATCTTTAATGAACAATATGTGGTGGAACGCTTGTTGAAAACGGCCGTTAACCTTCATTACCCCCCTCATAAACTCCACATCCAATTGCTCGACGATTCCACCGACGAAACCAGCCCGATTGCTGCCCGCCTTGTGCGTGAATACCAACAACAGGGAGTCAATATCAACATCATCCGTCGTGACAACCGCGATGGGTACAAAGCTGGCGCACTCGCAGCCACCCTGCCTCATATAGAGAGCGATTTCATCGCCATTTTTGATGCCGATTTCGCCCCCCGCCCCGACTTTCTATACAAAACCATCCCCCATTTTATAGATACCCCCCGCCTAGGAATGGTGCAGACACGATGGGAACATCTCAACGCAGATGCGTCAGCATTAACGGGAGCGCAAGCGATAGCTCTGGACAAACATTTTGGCATGGAGCAGATCGTGCGCCACCGTGCCGACCTTTTTCCCAAATTCAACGGCTCAGGCGGCGTATGGCGGCGGCAGTGCATGATTGATGCCGGCGGCTGGCATGATGATACCGTCTGCGAAGATTTATGCCTCAGCACCCGTGCCATTTTGGGCGGCTGGCAATTTCGTTTTTTGGCAGATGTGACTGCTCCCGCCGAACTGCCCACAAGTGTGATGGCGTATAAAAGTCAACAGGCGCGATGGTCAAAGGGGTCAATGCAATGTTTGCAGAAATACGGGATAGAAATTGCAAAGGACACCCGTTTCACCCCCATCGCCCGCCTGTATGCCATATTATCCATGTCGGCTTATGTCACCCAGCCATTGCTGTTAGGGATGCTGCTTTTACAAATTCCCTTGCTCTATCTCGACTACCATTTTTCTGCGTGGATGCTACTGTTCACCATTGCAGGGATTGGACAACCGTTACTTTTTATCATGGGGCAGCAAAGTTTGCACAGCGATTGGAAATGGCGGCTGCGTCACTTGCCGGCTATGTTGTTGCTCGCTATCGGCACTGCGCCGAGCAATAGCCGCGCCATTTGGCAGGCGTTATTTGGGCATAAGCACCCCTTTATACGCACTCCCAAAAATGGGGAACTCACCCCGTCAGCCGCAGAGGAAGGGGTGTATCGCCCTAATTTCGATCCAATTATGTTTATTGAAGTTTTCTTCGCTTTGTATGCCGCGTTGGGATTGTTTCTTATCTACTGGCAGGAAAATATCGGCCCTGTGTTTTTCTTGTTCACCTGTACCGCCGCGTTCAGTTATATCGCGAGGCTTGGCTGGCGCGAAACAACGCATTGAAATATGCGCCTGATAGTATCTTCTCAACAAATCGTGGACAAGACTTGACAAATTTCATTAGCACTTTATTTTACACGAGTATCATTAGGAAAATTTGTCAAGTCTCCCCAGAATACTGAGAAGATGCGCCTGGTACAAAAAAAACCGTTGCATATCGACTTCATTCAGGTGACAGGTGCTTGGCAAGTGCCTGTCACCTTTAGAAGATCTAAAACGCCAAAGGTGAGGCGTTTGGTTTTACAAGCGTAACGCCACTGCTTCGATTTCAACGCGCACACCAAGCGGCAGTGCGGCAACTTCAACTGCCGAACGGGCGGGCGGATTCTGGCTAAAATAACGGCCGTACACCTCATTCATCTCAGCAAAGTCGCCCATATCTTGCAGGAAGACGGTCGTTTTGATGACATTTTCTAAGCTACTGCCAGCCGCTTCAACAACGGCCGTTAAATTTTTCAACACCTGCTCCGTTTGCACGGCCGTTGGCTTTTCATCAGCCGTCACAATCGTGCCATCAACTGGGTTGAGCGGGATTTGGCCGGCGGTATAAATCAATTGGCCGACGCGGACAGCTTGGGAATAGGGGCCGACAGCGGCGGGGGCGTTATCGGTATGGATGATTTTCTTTTTCATATTATTCTCCTGTTTTTATCTGTTTTGCCCGTTTACAATGAAAGCATCACGGGCGATTTATTTGATCAGCATGGTTCATTTTATGCGAAATAATCTTTACACTTTGTGGGCGGGCACAAGGCCGCCCGCGCCCCTGCAATTTACTCCTGTAGGAGGAGACCCTTGTGGTCGCCCAATCGGGCAACGACTATAAAGATGATTTTCACCACTTTGAACCATGTCATTTAATCAGCGTAAGTAGGAAGCCCCATTCACATCAATGATCGTTCCTGTCATAAAGGCCGCTTCATCAGACGCGAGAAAAAGGGCGGCATACGCTACTTCGGACGGTTTAGCGACGCGGCCAAGCGGGCTTTGATTACGAATCGTATCCCCCATCTTGCCCACAAGATGCGTTTCTGTCATATCTGTCTCGACAAAACCAGGGGCGACTGTACCGACAAAGATATGGTACGGGGCGAGATGCTGCGCTAAGGATTGTCCCATCCCGTTCATGCCCGCTTTGCTCGCGCCGTAAGCGGGCGCGGTCGGCTCGCCGCGAAACGCGCCGCGTGAAGAGATGTTGACGATGCGCCCGCCTCCCTGTTTTATCATCTGTTGCGCGGCGCAAAAAGAGGCATTGGCGGCACCGATAAGATTGGTCTCTATCACCCTGCGCCAATTAGCCTGCCATTCGGCGTAGCTGCTGTCGGCGACGCTTTTTTCTTCGTAAATGCCAGCGTTATTAATGAGGATGTCGAGACGGCCGTAATGGGAAACGGCCGTGTTCAGCATCTCTTCCACCCCAGCCGCATCTCTCATATCTGCCTGCACAATGATATGATTATCGCCAGCGAGCGACCGTTTTGTCGCCATCGCCGCTTCGTTGTTACGGTGATAGTGGACAACGACATGCGCTCCTTCGGCCGCAAATTGACGGGCTGTCTCTCGTCCAATACCGCGTGACGCGCCAGTGACAAGAACGATTTTGTTGTTGAATCTGTTCATATTTTTATTTGTATCGTTCTGGGCAGCCCAGCGGGCAACCCCTACGATTATCTCCTGTAGGTTAACTCTCATATATCCTACCACAAGGCATCAAAATAGGCGGTTTTTGTTACGGCGTAAATTGGCACTAATGCCCAGCACAAAAAGCCCATTCTCTGTAACCATCCTCCCCCTCTTTGCATCTAAGTTGAGCGAATATAAATAATAAAGAGCAGTTTATGTCTAGCTGTTCTCACATAAAGAATGAGGTAGGTATATATGAATATGATTATTGATTTTCCCGGTGGCGCACGTGTTGATGCCCACTTTGGCCCATACACCGTCCCCACAGACCAACCCCCTTATGGCGGCGGCGTAGCGACGGCACCAACACCTTTTGCCGTTTTTCTCGCTTCTATCGGCACTTGCGCTGGAATTTATGTACTAGGATTTTGCCAACAGCGCGGTATTAATGCAAAAGATATTCGTATCGTGCAAAGTTTGCGTGCCAATCCAATGACGGGCATGGTCGCTGAGGTATTGCTCGACATCCAATTACCAGCCAATTTTCCAGAACGCTACAAAACGGCCGTCATCCGTTCCGCCGATCAATGTGCCGTAAAGAAACATTTCGAACACCCGCCGACGTTCTCTATCAAAACATCCACCCTTGCGAAGTAACGGATCGGCAAAGCCGCAGGATGGCGGAGCAGCGAGTTTGTAAATAGATAGAGATAGAGGGTAGAGATAGAGGGTACGTTGTCCATCTTGATCTATTTGCTGATGCGCCGCAGCGTGTAATATCTCTTGAAAATTTACGGTGTTGCGAACCTACCGCTTGCAGCCTCGCAACTTTCCCCGCTCGCTTGCACACTCCGCACGCACAAGATAAAGTTCGTGCATGATTGAAACCGAAGCAGAGTTATTAACCCGCCTGCAAACGAATGACAAAGTCGCGTGGGCTGATTTTTTAGACCTCCATTCACCGCATGTATACGCCCTTGCATTGCGATTGATGAAGAGTGAAGCCGATGCGGAAGATGTACTGCAAGAGACATTTGCCAGCGCATACAAGGCGATTAATTCGTTTGAAGGGCGGTCTAAGCTGGGGACATGGCTGTATCGTATTGCTTATAATGCGGCAATGATGCGCTTGCGCCGCCCTGATGCTGAAACAGTCTCGATTGAAGATACGATGATGGCCGAAGACGGCCGTTTAATCCCCAAACAGCTTTTTGATTGGTGCTGTCTGCCCGAAAAAGAGTTTGAAACGGATGAGGTGACAGATAAATTAGAGCAAGCCGTTCGTGATCTGCCCGATAAGTATAAATCCGTCTTCATATTGCGTGAGTTAGAAGGATTATCCACCAGAGAAACGGCCGTTGCCCTCAATTTAACCGAAGGGGCAGCAAAAGTACGCCTTCACCGCGCACGATTACATCTACGCGAACAATTGTCCCCCTATTTTACCGATTTAGCCGAACAAGGAGGGTATAATGCCTAATGACAAATGTGAGCATTTGCTAGACGACCTTTCCTTTTACCTTGACGGAAAAGCGTCAGAGGCCGTTTGCGCCGAAATTGAGCGGCATCTGGAAACATGCCAAGATTGCCGCGTCGTTGTAGATACACTGAATAAAACCATCCTGCTCTACCGCGACCTGCCCCAGCCCTCCCTCCCCGATGATGTGCGCTCTCGCCTTTATCAATCCCTTAATTTAGACGAATTTGTCAACCGAGCAGATTCGTAAATTGGCGTTCTTATGAGCAAACGGCCGTATTACACCGATTCATATACCAGTTCATTCAATGCCCGCATCGTCGAAACGACGGAAAATAACGGCATTATTCTCGACCAAACCTACTTCTATCCCACCTCTGGCGGGCAGCCGCACGACACAGGCACGATCAACGGCATCGCCGTTGTCGATGTGACCGTTCGGGAAACGGATGGCGAAGTTGTCCATTGGCTGAAAAATGGGGTGGAAGGGGATGAGATAACGGCCGTTATCCATTGGCCGCGCCGCATTGACCATATGCAGCAACACACGGGACAACATATTTTGTCCCAAGCGTTCATCCAAACGGTCAATGCGGGAACGGGCAGTTTCCATCTCAGCGACGAAACGGTGACAATTGATCTAAATGTCGCCAACCTATCCCGCCAGCAATTGGCAAAGGCTGAAAAACTAGCAAATCAAATCGTATTTGAAAACAGAGCGATCAGCACTCGCTTTGTCACCCTAGACGAAGCGAAAACATTGCCCTTACGCAAAATCCCTCCTGTGCGCGACGGCCGTTTGCGGTTGGTTGAGATCGACTCATTCGATCTCAATGCGTGCGGCGGCACGCATGTTGAGCGCACTGGCAGCGTCGGCCTCATCAAAATCGTCAAATCAGAGCGGCAAGCGGGACAGATACGCATCGAATTTCGATGCGGCTATCGCGCCCTAGCCGATTATGATGAGAAGAACCGCATTTTATCTGACTTATCCACCACCTTGACCACCAGTTATGAAACTGTTCCCGCGTCGGTAGAAAAATTGCGGGTGGAGAATAAGGAAAACGGCCGTTTGCTCAAAAAGCTCAAAATAGACCTGCTCCGCTATGAAGCGGATGAGATGGTGAAAAACGGCCGTCCGCTCGGCAGCAGCACCCTCATCACCCGCGTCTTTGAGGACAAAGCTGGCGGAGACTTGCGTACATTAGGCATACAATTAAGCAAGCACGACAGAGTAATTGCTCTGCTCGGCAGCATCGCTGGCAACAAAACCCAGCTTCTGTTCAGCCGTCACGCCGATGCTGTGGGGGATATGAATCAGCTATTGCGTGCCGCTTTCCAAAAAATCAGAGGCGGCGGCGGCGGTTCGCCTACTCTGGCACAAGGCGGTGGCGGAAAAATGGACAAAACGGCCGTTGAGCAAGCAATCGCCCACGCTATAGAACAGTTGTGACAGGACCGGGATTGCACAGATTACACGGATAGAAAATAAGCGAAGCCAATCCGTGTCCTATTTTTTATGGACAATCTTGATTTACAGATTTTAGAACAATTACAAGAAAACGGCCGTTCCCCCTTCACCACCATCGCCCAAAAATTAAGCGTGGTAGAAGGAACAATCCGTAACCGCGTCGCCAAACTGATCAACAGCGGCACTGTACAAATTGTTGCTATGGCCGACCCGCATAAAGTGGGCTATGACGCGCCCGCCATGATCGGTGTCAAAATTCAACTGCCCTATATGAACAGTGCCGCCAAAGCGATTGCCGCCCTGCCCCAAGTTAGTTATGTCGTTTCAGTATCTGGTGGATTTGAACTGATGGTAGAGGTGATGTGCCAAAATCAAGAAGGGTTAGCTATATTTTTGCGCGATGTGCTGTACAAAATTCCCGGTGTACAGCATACAGAGACTTTCAATATCCTGCACACCTATAAAATGTCGCACGGCACACAGCCAAGAGAGCGGGCATAATTAATCTCAATTGCTTAGATTTTGCCATACTCCGTTTCAGGTTTTTCCGTGAAATCATCATGCACAGGGGCGGAACTACTACCGCTTGGTCTAAGTTTTCTGTAGGTCAATTTTGTAAAATTGACCTACGATAATTGCTGGAGAACTTCCACCATTGTGTACTAGAAGTTCCACTTCTCAAAGAATTTCGGTCGTATCAATATGTCAGATCATCACTCATTGTCGATGGATCGTTGTCAGATGGGTAGATGCTGTCATATACGTCATCAATTGGCCGCCAAAGCCGCGCTGGAATTTTTTAGCATCGGTTACGGTGGCAAAACAGATGGTGCTGGGGATACAGCATAATTGCACGTCGGAATCAATAATATAGGATGCTTGATAGACATTAATCATACGGCCGTATAAAAAATCAGATGCGAGGCCAGAAACGGCCGTTTTCGCCGTCCCATTCAGTGCCAATAACCCGCAATGCGGGCAGCAATACGTCCCCTGTTCCCCCCCTTCCCACGTTATAACAAACTGTGTATGAGCAGATATTTTATCGTTACATAGGGAACAAACGGCCGTTCCTTCCCTATTTTCCCCGATTTGAGCCAACATAACCCCGCCATGCACCTTCTGCACCTTTCCACCCGTTTGCAAATGATCCAAATCACGATGAATAGTCATTACCGATACCTCAAACTTATTTACCAATTGCTTAATAGTCAGCGTGTCAACCTCTTCAAGCCAACGCATAATTTCTGCTTGACGGCTTGACGGTATCGTTTTTTTACTCATCTATATCTCCTTTTGTATCTTCTCAGTATTCTGGGGAGACTTGACAAATTTCCCTAATGATACTCGTGTAAAATAAAGTGCTGATGAAATTTATCAACTCTTGTCCACGATTTATTGAGAAGATACCTCCTTTTGCATAAATAATCCCTGCGTTATATAATGCAGTTTATATCATATCTTAACAAAAAATCACAAGGAGAAGATTTTATGAAACGAATAACGATTGTATTCCTGCTCGCTTTTACGCTTGCTCTTGTTGCTTGCGGTGGTAAGAGCAACTCCGCTTCAAATACATTAGACGTATCTGGCGTTTGGGGGCGTAATTCACCCAAAGCGGCGACTAATGGTGCTTTTTACATGCTTATCAATAATGGCACAGACAAAGATGAAAAATTATTGAGCGCGTCAGCCGATATTTGCAAAGTTGTTGAACTGCACGAGATGTACGTGAAAGAAAATAATGTGATGGGAATGCGTCCCGTTCCCGAAGGGTATATCGCCATTCCCGCAGGCGGCTCAGCCGAGTTAAAAGTCGGTGGTATGCACGTTATGTGTATCGGCAAAAACGCAGAGTTTGAACTAGGTTTAGAGATTCCTATCACGCTTGTTTTTGAGAATGCAGGCGAAGTGGAAGTAACCGCCCTGATCAGCGAAGAAAAGCCAGAATAATTGTCTTGTGAAAAATAGGACGCAGATTGACAAGATTGATGAAAGGTATCTTCTCAGTATTCTGGGGAGACTTGACAAATTCGGGGAGACTTGACAAATTTTCCTAATGATACTCGTGTAAAATAAAGTGCTGATGAAATTTGTCAAGCCTTGTCCACGATTTATCGAGAAGATACGATGAAAGAAATAAACGGATGGTGCAGTCGAGAAAATATCCGTTCACTTTCATAATCCGTTGTAGTCATACTAAAAACAAAATAATTTTCCCGCTTTTTTGAGAGGGTACATAAACGCAGATAAAAAATCTGCGTTTATCCGTTAAATCCTGCAAATCTGCGTCCCCTAGTCCCCACAATTCTCTATTTTTTTGCCAAACAACGCAGGAAAGCAATATGGTAAATGATGTCAGCGTGCGGGGCGGCGGCAAGTTGCCGCTCCACGCGCTGTAATCCTGCCGCGTACTCATCTGCGTCTAAAAGGGCGATTTGAGAAGTATCACGATTGAGAATTTGGGTGTGGATGTCGGCTAACGGCCGTTTTACCTCCTCCACCTCAATCTCCACCTCCACCGACAAGCCCCGTAACTCCAGCCCGTCAACCAATCTGGCAACCGTCCAGAACCGTTGCTCATCCATCCTCATAGCGGCAGGAAAAAGCTGATACACCCACCAATCCTCCATTTTTTCAGGGCAGATATTGTGGATACGAAGGAATCCGCCCCGTTTGCAGACACGGGCGAGTTCATCAAGAGCGGCCGTTTTATCCTGAAAATGGTGGAAGGTGAAGTTAGCGGCGATATAGGCGAACGCATTATCTGGAAACGGCATTTCTTCGACGACAGCGCGGGCGAGAACGGCCGTCACCTTCTCCCGCGCAATACTTAACATATTGGGGGATGGGTCAAAGCCAACCCATCGTCCGCCCGCATGAACAGATTGTTGAACGGCCGTATAATTTCCCGTTCCACATCCCGCATCCAAAACACGAGCGTCAGGATCACCCGCCAACAGTCGCGCCAATACCCGATCAACAGCAATATCCAGCCGATCCGCATTCCCATCAAAAACAGATGCAATTTGATCGTAATCTACCTGAAACATAATGCACGTTGATAGGACGAAATTGTCCGCAAAATTGTCCACAGATTTCGCAGATTGGCGCAGATTGAATATTTTTATCTGCGTCCTATTCCCATTCTCCCTCAATCATCCCGAATCCAAGCCGAAGCAATGAAGGTGTAGCCCGCGATCCCTTCATTCATCGTGAAATACGCGGTCAGCCATGCGCGACGAATGGTGAGGAAGGGGGAGATGGCTGCGTGTTCATTAGAAGACAACGGCCGTTCCGAATAATATCCAGAAAAAAATGCTTCCGACAATTCAGGATCACGATGGATTAAATTGCTATTTGATAAAAAGGCAGCGATGTCATACGAACGCCAACCGTATCCACACCAATCAAAGTTAAAAAACGCCAACTCGTCACCATCCGTCATAAAAGCGTTCCCTTGATGAAAGTCCCCGCCAATCACGCCCCAACTATCACCAGAAGTGGATTCATTATTGATAAGGTTAAGTATTTCAGCCTTTGCTTCAGTGACGGCCGTTATAATCGTGTCCAAATCATCTTCACGGTCATCATCCTCTTTCCACACGCGACGCATCCGCTCGACAGGTTTATCTACCAAAAAGGATAAATCCATCGGCGTACGATGGGCATTACTTTTGAACGTATTGGAAACCATGTGCATCTTTGCCATCGTCGCCCCGACGATGAAAAAATGTTCCGGATTATCTAATGCCATCGGCTTGCCTTCGGCAAAGGTCAACAATGTGTAATAACGAATCCCCTCCGGCGCGAGCAATGCACCAAGATAACGGCCGTCTTTTCGTTTAATCGGATACGTCACCGGCTGCCCCTTTTCAGCCAGAAAAAGCAGCCACTCCATCTCAAATTGATAATCAGACTCCTCCCGCCCCAAAGGATCACCTTGTTGATACACGCGAGCGACATATTTTTTACCGCCAACAGCCACACTATAATGATCATTATCTTGAGTGCGAATCAATTTGCTAAACAGTTTACAACGTACAGGAGCATCAAAGCCATAATCAGCAATAATACGCGCGGCCAATGCCTCACCTGCAATAAATGAGCGAAATACAGGGATTTGTTCCATAATTTTGTCTCCAATCAAAAAACAGCCAACGAACACATTTATGATGATACGATTATTTCAAATAAGTATCAACAATGATACGTCACTTGAGGCAAGAGTTCCACCTTTGGATACGGTTCACTAGGGTGATTGCAACCTCGCCTTAATTCGTGATCGTGATCGTTTTCATGATCGAAAATCGAAGAAAACGATCACGAAATACGATCACGACAATCATAACGCATAAATTCCCCTCAATGTGCATGTTGAGTAATTACCGTCAATGCCGCCGTTCCAACTCCGCCTCAACCTCCGCCAGCGTCACCCCCTTCTCCGCCCACAGCACCAACAAATGGTAGAGCAAATCAGCCGATTCTGAAACCAGCCGCTCCTTCCCCTGCCCTTTAGCCGCGATGATAACCTCCACCGCCTCCTCCCCCACTTTCTGCACAATGCGGTCTTCCCCTTTAGCAAACAGCGATGCCGTATACGACTTTGCCGTCGGATTCAACCGCCGATCTTCTATAATTTTAGATAACTCATTCAAAAAATTTGACATATTTATTTCTCTAATTTGTATACGGATTGCACAGACAACCCCTGTTTTTCAACGTCTCTATCCATGTTCATCTGTGCAATCCGTATACGATACCATATATCTTCTCAAAAAGTTGGAGGCATGAGTACAACAGATTGGGGAAAGAACAAATTTACGTATCTTCTCAGTATTCTGGGGAGACTTGACAAATTTCCCTAATGATACTGTAACATCTCAATAAATTGGGGCAAAGACTTGACAGGTTTCATAAGAGTCTCGCGTTTTACACGAGAGTATTATAGAAAACCTGTCAAGTCTCCCCGAAATTTTGAGAAGATACATGATACTCGTGTAAAATAAAGTGC
>WFSA01000318.1 GCA_015486215.1 Anaerolineae bacterium
GAGAGGGAGCAAGTTCCCTCCCCCTAAAGGGGGAGGGTTAGGGTGGGGGGGCGATGACGAAACTCCAAAGTTGTTTACGAACCTTCCCTTAACAGCCACATCCCAATTTTTTGCGTATAATCAAAGAATGGATACAAAAACGATGAAGACGGTTGAATTCGATAAAATACTGAACATTTTGGCAAGCTATACCAGCTTTTCTGCTGGAGAGGCGAAGGCGCGGCAATTGCAGCCGACCACCGATCTCATTGAGGCACGCCAATGGCAAACCGAAACGGCCGAAGCGATCATCCTTCTGGAGACGCATGATTCCATCACCATCGGCGGCACGCGGGATGTGCGAAAAGTGATTGATAACGCCCAGATTGGGTTCACCCTGCCAGCCGCCGATTTTTTGGAAGTGCGATCCACCATCGTCGCCGCTAGAAATTTGCAGCGGCAACTGTTGAAAGCGGAAGATGAGTTCCCCCATCTGGCAGAAATTGGGTATATGCTGGAAAAATGTCCGGGCTTGGTGTCGGCGATTGGGCGCACGATGGACGATCAGGGAGAGGTGCTGGATAGTGCCAGTGAGGCGTTGGGCAGCATTCGACGAGCGATGAAACGGACACACAATCGTCTGCAAAGCAAACTCCAATCCATCCTCCACAGTTCGGGGAAACATTTGCAAGAGCCAATCATCACCATGCGAAACGGCCGTTACGTCGTCCCGCTCAAAGTTGAATCGCGCAATCGGCTGAAAGGGATCGTCCATGACCACAGCGGCAGCGGCGCGACCTTGTGGATGGAGCCGATGGCGACAGTTGAACTGAACAACGATTATCGCCGCTTGCAAATTGATGAGCAGAAGGAGATTGAACGCATTTTGTCCGCCTTGTCCGGCAAAGTGGCCGAGCAGGGGGATGCGATCAAACGGATTGTGGAACGGATGGCGGAGCTTGATCTCATCTTTGCCCGCGCTCGATACGCAGCCCATATTGATGGTGTGGAGCCGCATTTTGTCGAATGGCGCACATTTCCCGTCCCCCGCCCGCCAAAACATGCAAACGAACAGGCGAAATGGACACCACCACCGCCCAATCTGCATCCCGGCTCAACTATCTGGATTAAAGGAGCGCGGCACCCGCTGCTCGACCCGCTAACGGCCGTTCCCACCGACATCACCCCAGACGACGACACCTTCATCGTCCTCATCACCGGCCCTAACACGGGCGGCAAAACGGTCAGCCTTAAAACGACGGGATTGATGGTATTGATGGCACAATCAGGCTTGCATCTGCCCGCCGTTGAAGCGCGGTTGACGATTTTCGATGACCTATTCGCTGACATTGGGGATGAACAATCTATCGAGCAAAGTTTGTCCACATTTTCGGCACATATCAGCAATATCATTCGGGTACTGGAACGGGCAGACGGCCGTTCCTTACTCATTTTCGACGAACTCGGCTCTGGAACCGACCCCGCCGAAGGAGCCGCCCTCGCCCAAGCGATCACCAGTTATTTGCGTGACAAAGGCGCAACGACATTCATCGCCACCCATTATCCTGAATTGAAACTATACGCCAGTCAAACAAAGGGTGCCGTCAACGCCTCGCTGCTTTTTGATGTAGAAACCTTATCACCCACTTACGAGATGGTGATCGGGATTCCGGGCAAATCAAATGCGTTCGCCATCGCCCGCCGATTAGGATTGGACGGCACGATTTTGGATGATGCAATGCGGCTGGCAGGAACAGGCAGCAATGAGACAGGCGCAATTCTGGACGAAATATACGAGCTACGGGAACAGATCGAATCGCAAGAGGCAGGCACGCGGCTGGCATATAAACAGGCAGATGAAAGCCGTAACGCGCTCCGCAATCGGCTCAATATGATCGAAGATGAGCGGCAGACGGTGCTGGCAGAGGCACGAGAGGAAGTAGAGAAAAAGCTGGCACAAATCGACCGTGAAATCGCCCAAGCGCGGCGGCAATTGCGGGATGCGACTTCGCTGACGAAGGTCAAAAAAGTACACAAGCAGATGGAACAGGTCGAAAACAAATTAAAACCAACTGTGCCACTCAGCAAACGAGACGCTTTCCCCGCCATACCCCCCCGTCACACTGCGCCGCTACAAGTAGGGGATGCGGTCATTGTCAAAACCTTAAATGTAAAAGGGGAGATTTTATCTATCAAGAAAAAGGAGGGAATGGTTCAGGTGGGGCGGTTGCAAATGCGGGCAAAACTGCGCGATCTTCTCTACGATGGTGTGCCACAAAAGGCGGAGGTAGAAAGTAAAATAGCGGCCGTTTCTTCGGCGGCTGACACGTCTATGGAACTTGATTTGCGCGGAAAACGGGTGGACACAGGCCTATCGGAGTTGGAACGGCATCTGGATTCGGCCTTTTTATCCCGTCTCCCATGGGTGCGGATCATTCATGGAAAGGGGACAGGGCGGTTGAGAACGGCCGTTCGGCACGCTCTCAAAAGCAATCCCCATGTCAAATCGTGGGAGGAGGGCAAGGACGGCGAAGGCGGCGCAGGGGTGACGGTGGCGAAGATCGTGGATGGGTAGAGGAAAATAGACATAATTGTATCTTCTCAGTATTCTGGGGAGACTTGACAAATTGGGGAGGCTTGACAAATTTTCCTAATGATACTCGTGTAAAATAAAGTGCTGATGAAATTTGTCAAGTCTTGTCCACGATTTATTGAGAAGATACAAGATACACATAATTCAATAGGGTGTGTTTCATTTCAGTAGAAGTGATAGTCACGGGACGCATAGTTTCGGGTAAATTAAGTCCGTTTGCCCCGTGACAATCACTTTGGTTCAACTCATTTGAAACACACCCAATTCAATACATGGTTCAAATAGGATGAATCATCTTTACAGTTGTTACGTGATTGGGCGACCACAAGTGTCGCCCCTACAGGAATAAATTGTAGGGGCGCGGCCTTATGCCCGCCCTCAAAGTGTAAAAATCATCTTGCGTAAAATGAACCATGTCTAATTCAAGGTAAAGATGAGCATCTGTCAATTAAACAGCATACTCTACCTTTCTCATCATCCTGACTCCAATCCATCCAGCAGATCGGCAATTAAATCATAGCGAGAGAACGCGGGCATAAGATAGGTGCCAGCCACAAACGGCCGTAGCTCCATCAATAATTCCCGCGCAATCTGCACCCCCTCCTGCTGGGGGTGTTTCGCCTTCTGCATACGGGATTTTTGTTCGGCGGGGATGGAGATGCCCGGCACCTCATTATGGAGAAACTCGGCATTACGGAGATTGTATAACGGCTTAATGCCGACTAATAACGGCAGCATATCCTCCCCAAACTCCGCCCGACACCGTTCGATAAATGCAATCGCCTTATCCACCTCAAAGACGGGCTGCGTCAGCGCAAAGTCAGAGCCGTTGCGGATTTTCTTGGCTAATAGACGAATCTCACGATCTGGTTTTGCCGGCGTAAGGCTGAAAGCGCAGCCGGCGGTAAAATTAGTCGCCTGATCGATCCTATTGCCCGCCTTATCCAGACCGATATTAAATTGCTTTTTAATCAGCCGAATCAAGCCTGTCGGCACGATGTCATAACTGTCCATCGCCTCTGGATAGTCGCCGATGCGGGTGGGGTCGCCCATCGTGACGAAGAGGTTGCGGATGCCGAGCGCGTAAGCGGCCAGCAAATCCCCTTGTACGCGCAATAGATTGCGCCCGCGTGTAGGAAAATGCAAAATCGTTTCGATTTCCAGCTCTTTTTGCACCAAATGCGCCGCCGCCCATGCGCCCATCCGCATCCGCGCTAAGGGGGCATCGGCGATGTCAAGAAAATTCGCCCCAGCCGCTTGCAAGGTGCGTGCGCCTTCGATCAACCGGTGGGTGGCGATCCCTTTGGGCGGACTCATCTCAACAGTGGCGGCAAAACGGCCATCTCTCAAAAATTCATACAGCTTTGTCGGTGGATCGGTGACGGCCGTTTCCACCTGTTCGCGCGTCACAATGCGAACGATGGGCAGCGGGCGCATCGCCGACTCGGGATCGTCTATCGCCTGCCGCATCGCTGAAATGTGAACGGCCGTTGTGCCGCAGCAACCACCGATCAACCCCGCCCCCGCCTCGACGAACGAACGCGCATATCCCGCAAAATAGGCAGGAACGGCTGGATATTGTATCCGTCCGCGATCCACCTGCTCCGGCCAGCCCGCATTAGGCGCGGCGGACAAAACCATATCAGGCAAAACAGCATGCATTGTCATGACTAAACGCAGCACCTGGGCTGGGCCGCCACTACAATTCACCCCGATCACATCCACATCCAACGGCTCCATCTTGCAAGCAACAGCATCGGCTGACAACCCTGTCATCGTGCGATCATCGCGGGTAAAGCTCATTTGGGCAACGATGGGGATGGTGGGTGAAAGGGAGCGAACGGCCGTTACCGCCGCTTTCATCTCGACCAAATCGGAGATGGTTTCGATGATGATGAAGTCAACCGCAGCCGCTAACAGTGCATCCGCCTGTTCGGCAAACGCAGCCACCGCTTCGTCCATCGTCACCCGCCCCAGCGGAGCCAGACGCACTCCCAATGGGCCGATGGACCCTGCCAGCAATATGGGGCGACCCTGCTCACCAATCATAGCACGAGCGATGGAAACGGCCGCTTTATTAATCTGCACGACCTCATCTTGCAGACCGTACTCGGCCAATTTGAACCGATTCGCGCCAAAGCTGTTCGTCTCCAGCACGTCTACGCCCGCTTCCAGATAATCACGATGAACAGCAGCGACTAAATCAGGCCGCTTGAGATTAAGGTCATCAAACGCAATATCCATCGGCGCACCATGCGCCTGCAAAGCCGTCCCCATCGCGCCGTCCAAAAGCAACGGCCGTTCACCCAACAATCGCCTAAATTCAATCCTATCCATAAGCAAAACACAATGAGCAATGAGCAATGAGCAATGAAGTACAATTGTCATTGTTCATTATTCATTGTTCCTCAGTCGTTGTAAAACATCTGTTGAATCAGCGGCGCAACGACATTATTGTTTAGCACCAACACCTGCGCCCCTTGCTCCGTCGTGTGACCACTAACATACCGTTGATCCAGCACCTCGCTATGGATATTCGCCGAAGGAATACCGCTCAGCGTCGTCGCCAAACGAATCATCTGATCCATGCTCAAATCGGTGCGAATCCCTTGCTCTAATTGTTGATAGAATGAAGGAGCTTGCTGCAACATGCCGCCAATACCCAACGCCACCGCCTTGTCGCGCACAGCCAAAATTAACTGTTGCTGCCGACGGGAACGGCCGAAATCCATATCTTGATGGCGGGTACGCGCGTATTTTAACGCCATTATCCCGTCAAGATGTTGCAATCCGGCCGGAATATAGAGCGGATCGTATCCATAATTCATGCTGGGGTAGGTCGGATCATTGATCGTATATGGCACATTGACATCCACGCCGCCGAGCAGATCGACCCCATTAATGACCGCGCTGAAATCGACCAACACATAATGATTAATGGGGATTCCCAGATTGTACTCTACAGTCTGCATCGCCAACGCCGCCCCGCCAGCGGGGTTATTGCCCGCCGCCCCGTAGACAAAAGCGGTGTTGATGCGGTCACGCCCGCGTCCGGGCAGCATCACATACAGATCGCGCGGCACGGAAAGGATAGACACTTTTTCCGTTTCAGGATTGATGGAGATGATGAGCATCGAATCGGTGCGGGAGATGAATGGTTCGCCCGGCCGTCTGTCAATCCCCATCAGCAAAATGTTGACGCGATCTGTGCCGCGCCACGGCAAACTTGTCGGCATCGGCGTGGGAGAGGACTCGCCGACAACCATCGTCGGGACGGCCGGCGGGGCATCTTGATCGAGTTGCAAATCAACGTCAGCTATCTCAATAAGCGGGTTAAGCGGCTGTCCAAATGCGGCTTTGGCTGTCAGATAGCCAAAAGCAAGGACGTTTATAGCTGAAATAATGGCGACCATAAATAGGGTGATTTTTAGCCAAGAGGGTAAAAGTAAGTTTTTCATAGAGACCTGATTTTTTATTCTATTATTAGAACAATTTGAAGGTGGAACGGGTTTCACGGATTGCTTTGTGTCATCAATATATTCTATATCCGTTCTCAGGGTCGTTCAGTTCTATTTGTAAAAAAGAATTTGGACAGTGAGTTCAGGTATGGTTCAAAAATCAAAGGTTTTGCTTTACATTGTGTAATTACATAAGAGCGAGGATTTATTTAACTACCAAAGTATGTATCTTCTCAATAAATCGTGGACAAGACTTGACAAATCTCATCAGCACTTTATTTTACACGAGTATCATTAGGAAAATTTGTCAAGTCTTCTCAGTAACATAATCCGCGTTATTTTGTAATGGTGCCTGATTTCACATGAGTATGTTTCTCAAGTCTATAGTATAACGGGTAACGGCCGTTGTCCTGCCCGACATCTCTATAATTGCCCTACTATTCAGTTACAAAAGCGTGAAAAAAGCTAGAAGACGGAACAACACCCCCTCTAGCTCTCGCTCTGTCCTCTAGCTTCTACTCATTTTAATTTTTGCTCAACTTGTTGGGCGACGAAATCGAGATGCTGTGGATTATTCAGCACATCCACCTCCTGACTGCGAATTGTCAGGACGGGGCAAGCGTCAAAATGGGCGACCCAATCGTGATAAAACCCATCCAGCATCGCTAGATATTCGCCGCTGATAGCTGATTCGATTTCGCGCCCGCGTGCGGCGATGCGCTCTAAGAGCAACGGGACAGGCGCGTCCAGATAGATAAGCAGATCGGGGCGGGGCAAACCGCGTATGATGAGATCAAATAGCTGCTTGTAAGCGGCGTAATCACGGCCGTTTAAGTTGCCCATTTGATGGAGGCCGCGTGCAAAAATGGTCGCATCTTCATAAATGCTGCGGTCAAGAATGACGCTGTTAGGGCTGGTCGCCAACGCCAGATATTGCTCGGCGCGATGCCCCAGAAAGTAGATTTGCAGATGGAAACTCCATCCCGCCATATCGGCGTAAAAATCGGGCAAATACGGGTTATCAGCGACTGATTCATGCCCAATCTGCCAGCCGAATCGTTCGCCCAGTAAGTTTGTCAATGTCGTTTTGCCAGAGCCGATATTGCCAGCGAGAAGGATGATTTTTTTATTCATGGGTTCGGAGGAAGTGACTGGCACGGGGGCGAAAGGTCTCAATTCACTGAAAACCGTGCGCCCCGTGCCTGTCGCTTTTGGGATTATAAGGGAAAACTCGTAAATAACTGTGGCCAAGGTGACAGGCACTTGGCAAGTGCCTGTCACCTGAAAGTCCAAAGTTAAAAACGAACCTTCCCAAAGTGCCAGTCACGGGGCTGTAGGTCTTGGTTTGTTGAGACTTATCGCCCCGTGACAGGCACTTTGGGGTTACCAGACGCGGCAAAGCATACCCTTGAGGTAGGCC